>NZ_JBFBIK010000079.1:9245-34089 GCF_040685555.1 Sphaerisporangium sp. NPDC088356 | reverse complement strand
GGCGTCAGCCGCCCACCCTGGACCCGATCAACACCCCGTCCATGACAGGCTCCCCTAAACTTGTGCAGGGACGAGCTAAAGTGAACAACTCCCCAGGCTCACATGGACGCCAACTTATGAGAGACTCCAGGCTTGCGGGGCGGTAGCTCAGCCGGTCAGAGCAGCGGACTCATAATCCGTAGGTCGTGGGTTCAAGTCCCACCCGCCCTACTCCGTCACACCCGCTCTGACCTGGGGTTTCTCGGTCCTCGTCGGCCCCGGATCTCGTTGTTGATCACCGCTGGTTGCTCGGTGGTTGCTCTTGTGTACGGACCGTGTATCGCCGTAGATCGTTTAGACGGTCACCGTCAACTCAGACCCCAGCGATGACCATCAGAAGATCAAGCCAGAAGGTCTGCGCGGCGTCGCTGGTCAACGGGGACTGATGTCAGGTCAAGCCTTGTCCAAGTCGGCTCGTCTTGCTGACCAGGCCGCTGGTGACCAGCAGATATAAGATCCGCTGCTTCGCGCGGCGTCCTCTCGGCCCCATTTACAGCGCAGCCCCGGGATCGATCGGCTACATCGCCTGCTCGATAGCCGTTGAGAGCCAACAGGCAGGCCCGCGAATATCGGCTGGCCTGCCTGGGGTCGGTGAGTCAGGTGGTGGTGTCTCCGGTGTGGGTCGGCAGGGTGATCAACCTGGCGGTCTGGGCGCCTCCGGCTGCGGTGCTGACGAGGGCGGCGGTGGATTCCGCGGCGGCACGGGCCACTTCGGGGTAGACACTGGTGTAGGTGTCGCGGGTGAAGGTGGAGGAGACGTGGCCGAGGGTCTCCTGCACGATCTTCAGGTCGACCCCGGCGGCGAGCATGAGCGAGGCGGCGCCGTGGCGGAGGTCGTGCAGCCGCACCGGCGGCAGCCCCACCTGGAAGGCCAACTGGTAGAAGTGGTCGCTGACCTGCTGTGGATGCAGCGGCCGGCCGATCTCGTCGGTGAAGACGAACCCACTGTCGGTCCAGTCCTCGCCCGCGGCCAGCCGCTCGGCGGCCTGGCGCTTGCGGTGCGCTCGCAGGGCGGTGACGGTGTCAGCGTCCAGGGCGATGGTGCGGTCGCTGGCCTCGGTCTTCGGTCTGCCCTGCACCGGCTCCCAGCCCAGCTGGGTGATCTGCCAGTGCACCCCGGCGGTCCCGGCGGTCAGGTCGACGTCCTTCCAGCGCAGCCCGACCGCCTCGCCCCGGCGCAGTCCACGCAGGGCGATCAGCCGGTAGAGAGCCGACAGCCGGTGGGTGGCCGCCTGGGCGAGGAAGGTGAAGGTGTGGGAGGGCGCCCACACCATTACCGGCGATGGTCGTGGCACGGACGCGTACACGTTTATCATTTTGGCTCGGCTGAGCCGGGCTCCGCGCCGCTGCTGCTCGACGGCCAGCCGGTCTTGCAGGTCGCGGTTCCAGTGGGCGACCCGCTCGTCGGTCCACACCAATGCCTTGGGGCGGTCGGCGTCGGGGAGTTCGACCACGGAGGCCGGGTTGAAGGCGATCAGCCGGTCCTGCTTGATCGCGATGTTCAGCGCGTGCCGCAGGGTGGCCCGGATGCGGTGAATGGTGGCCGGGCCGGCCGGCCCCCGGTACCGCACTCTGGCTCGCTGCTTCGGATCGCCGCTGGCACGGGCGGTGGTGATGACGTCGTTGAACTCCTCGATCGCGTCGAACATGCCCGCCACATCGGTGCGCGGGCGTGCTCCAGCTCGGCCTCGACCTCCTCCAGCGTGGCAAAGCCCCGGCGGCGCAGCGGGTTACGCCGCCTCCCATCAGCGTGCGCGGGCAACTCCAACTGGTAGGCCCACCGGCCATGGGTCCTGCTCCACCACTCCCCGCCGCCACCCGGGCGGCGCAGCTTCGGGCAGGCCTTGCCCAGTCTCTTCCCGGTCGCCTCGTCCCGGCAGGAACACGTCTCGTTCGCCAAGCCAGACCTCAGAGATGATCATTGGAAGGGCAATACCGAACACCTCGCAGGCTCTCTCCCCACCTGCGGCCCCTCTGCGGGCCAAGGACGTTCCACCTCACCCATTCCGGATGAAGAGGACGAAGTGCGATAAGCCGGGCTAGAAACTTGAGAACCAGCGGACGAATAATCCGCTGCTGCATCTGCTCCAATGGCATCGACTTCGTCGTGTCAGAGATTGGAACTCATGGGTGCCGCCGCCGAAATCGGTGCGGATCAGGACGGCCGTGGGGTTTGGGTTCCCTGGTTCTGCGGAGGCGGATTTGCTTCGGTTGCCGGGAGCAGGCCCAGCGACTTCAGTATGCGTCCGGTGTCGCCTCCGTCGATGATCATGTAGGAGCGGGGGCGCCGGGCGTCGTGGGCGTACGAGTCCATCATGCTGACCAGGCTCGGCTTGATCTGATGACAGTGCTGTAGGACGAGTAGCTCCGCGGGCTCGGTGAACAGCCGGTCGATCTGGTCACCGTTCTTGCCCAGGGCCTTGACGTCCATGGCGCGCGGATAGCCAGGCCCTTTGAACAGCCACGCGGCCGAGACCTGTCGCCTGCGGGCGAACACCCGTGACGTGTAGAGGTCAGAGCGCTCGCCGCCCCAGTCCTTCGGAACGTAAGACTCGCCAATCAGTTGGGCGAAGGCGCGCTTCACCGTGTCCTCCGGCACGCGCAGTACCGCCTCAAGCTCGGCCTCGGTGAGGGGAGATGTGAAGTCGATCTCACTGAACCGGCCGATATCGCTGGGGTAGACGCGCAGTCCCGCGTTTGGGCATTCGGCGGCGAGGTTGTCATCGACGAACGACCTGATTCCGATGAAGACCGGCCTGAGCGCAATCCGCCCCCGGGTAAGGTCGGTGATCGTTCCGATCAGGTAGGCCGGCCTACTCCCGGTGAGACTGCCGGTCGCGGACGAGCTAACGGTTCGCACCGAGTTGAATATGCCAGCGACGCGCACCGGCTCGCCTGCGTTGAGTACCGCCGTGAAGTTGACAGGCTTGAAGCCGGGAGTGTCGTGGGCCCGGTCCCGCTGGAAGGCGAAGTCCAGCTCCGCGCCGATGACTTGCCCAGAGTGCACGTCCTGGTCCAGGACGCACCTGGCCAGCTCACCGATGCCCAGCGTGGGGAGCGCCTTGGCTAGCTCTGAGGCGAGCACATAGGGCAGCGCCGCCGCGGGATCGCTCCTGCGGGCCGCCCGCGACCGAGCGGACTCCGTCCGCTGATCTCCGAGAAGAGACTGGACCTGGTCCTGGTGCAGGTAGTACGGCTCTAGTACGGTGCGCGTCATCGGCGACTTGATCCATTCGGGTGGGACGGACCAGGCTCGCTGCCTGGCTGCGATCGGGAAGTGTGCGGAGCAGCTACGGGATGTCCTTGAGAAGGCGGAGGAACTCGTCCACGTCCTGCGCGCGGTGCGTTGCCTTCGCTGCTACGTCCCGCCACGGACCGGTCTCCGGGAGCAGCGGGATGTTTGTCTCCGGAGGCTGCCCGGTCAGGATGGCGCCGATGAGCCGTCCGATGCTGTAGATGTCGGTAGCGGGCGTCGCGTCGCGGGGATTGCCGGACCGCAACTCCGGAGCTGCGAACCCCTCGGACCCGAACCCGGAGCCGGTGCGTGTGCGGCCGGGAACACTGGTCTGTCCTCGGGGACGTCGTCCTAGACCCCAGTCGGCTACAACCCACCGGCCTTGCAGGTGAAGGATGTTCGCGGGCTTGATGTCCCGGTGCGTCCAGCCATCCGCGTGTGGTTGGCGCAGGCCCTCGCAGGCCGCCTCGACGAGGCCCCGGAGGGCTGTAGTCTCCCGCAGCCGGTGCAGGTGATCGGCGGCGCTGCCGTTCGCGTGCGGCATGATGAACCACCGGCCGCCCGGATCAGCATCCAGCACTGGCATGACATTCGGGTGGTCACCGTACTGTTGCCCCATGTCGATCTCGCGAATGGGACGCCTTCCTCAAAGGGGTCAAGGACGGGGAGTTCGACGACATCCCCTGACCGTCGTACGGCCAGGGGACGCAATCGACGGCCCGAACCCCTCGCCACGGTGTCCATAATCAGCTAGGCAACAGACTGCCTGGCGATGCCGGCTATTCCTGTCTCATTCGGCGTGATCGTTTCGGACTGGGAGGGCATGGACTGGCGCATCATGCGGTGGGCCCAGTAGAAGCGGTACTCGTTGGCACGGGCTCTCCAGCCAGGGTCGGTGGCGAACATCGCCTGCCGGTATCCGGGACCCGTGCTCCTGGCTCCCCACTTCTCCTTGAACCGGGACAGCGAATCCGACCCCGCATATCCACAGTGCAGCGTCCGGACACCGGCGTTCATGCAGTAGTCGATTGTGGCGAACATCAGAGCATCACCAACGCGGCCGCCCTTGGAGCGCAACGAAAAGCTGAGAACGCGGACTGCTCTGTCTGCCTTGGGCTGGGCCACCACCACGAACCCACATGGACGACCCTGATCACTCGCCTCCACCACAACAACGTGACTCTCCCGACAGTAGCTTGGAAGCGTCGCGGCAGCGCAGGAGGCCATGGCTCCGATATTGTGCATCTGCCGCCAGTACTCAATAATCCGATAGTACGAACCGGCGAACTGATCGACGCGCTTGACCGCGATAGTCAATCCCTTGTTGCGTACGCCGCGAAGAGATTTGGCAGCCTCAGGAAGCTTGCCAAGACTGAAATCATCCAAGTCAATAGTGTGCTCGCCGTCGAAAGACGAGTCTACCGATGCCTGGTCCGTCAACCCCAGAACAGAGTTCCCGACAGTAAGCGCATCGGGCACGGCGATACTGCCCCATACATGCACCAACTCCACCTCGTGGACCTCAGCGAATCGGGCAGCTATCCGCTCCAAATCCGATCGGCCGAGCACCGTATCGTCACCGTTCAACGGCAGGGCGCAGATGTTGAGCGTGCGTCCGTCCCAGTAGACGAGACAACTATCGATTAGGAACGGCTCACCAAGATAGCCTGCCAAGAAGCGCCATTCGTGCTCATATACGGAGAATCCACGCGAAATGCGCTCCCGATCATCCTCGTTCAGCACTACGGATTCCTCCTCACACTAATTCGGCTGGGATCGAAGCATCACGAGATCAAGAAGATGAGACTACAACATCAGCTGCCTTGGGAAAGCATTTTTCGCACCTCCTCCGCTATCCCGACAACCGCCCGAGGTTGAAACTTCGCCAACGCGGCCAACGAGAGCTGCCAGGGAACCGCCACAAGGCTCTCCGCGAGGAATCGGCTCACCGTGTCCCGGCTTATCGAGGCATCGTTGGCGAGCGCATTCGAAACGCCGGCGAACGTTCGTGCGCGCCAGTGTTCGTCAGAAATCTCCTCTGCCCACGCACGTGCGAGGTCGGCAGCTCCGATACGCGCGGCCGCGACGGCCAAGGCAGAAGTGATCGCCTGACGGCTCGCACCACGCTCCAAGTGAATGACTGACCGCGCGACCCGAAGAAGCCGGTTGGCCTGATCGCGACCACCGTTACTTGCGATGATCATCGCTAGGTCGGTGGTGGCCTGGCTGCGCTCACCTGGATCGGCGATGGTCTCCACAGCTGATTCAGCCGCCCGAAGCAAATCCGGTCCCGCTCCCGAGGCCACACCGACCACATCGATGAGCGCTTGCGCCCGCCAGTACGGGTCCTCAATGGCCAGGGCCAGCGCCTGCCCGCGCCCTGCATCTCCCGCCTGGGCGGCGACTCCCGCCAGATCGGCTAACGCTTGCGCTCGCCAGTATGGGTCCTCGATGGCCAGGGCCAGTCCCTCGCCGCGCTCCACATCCCCCATCTGAGCGGCGACACCGGCAAGATCCATCAGACACCGCGCCCGCTCGGTGTCCCCGATCCCTCCGATCAGCAGCTCTATTTCACCGATCAGACGCGAGCCAATCTCCACTTGCCCCAGGCCCACCGCCTGGGCGGCCACCGTCGCAAGACTGACCGCCCTGGCGCCGACATCCGCAATGCCCACACTCAACGACTCCGCCCGCGCCAAGTCACCCGACCGCGCGACCGCCGCCACCAGCCCAGGCACCACCACAGCGGGAACATCCGACTCAGCCACGGACGCCAGCAACAACCCGGCCTCATCGGTGATGTCCCGCAGCCATCGCCGATCCTCATCGACCAGGACGGCGACGCCGATCAGATCGGCAAGGCAACACACCCGATCGAGCACGTCGCTGATCTCCCGGGACAGCTCATAGGCGTGATGAAGCGCGTTCTGGGCACGCAGTTCATCTCCTACCAGCCGTATTGCCGCCACGAGATCAACAAGTATCTGTACTCTTCGCGTCACCGGGCTGATCTCCTCGACGGTTGCCATGGCCCAGTCGATGAGGCGGACGGTGGTAGAACCCAGATCCGACCGCGGTGTCAGGATCCCGATGATTCCGTGCACCAACGCCTCTCTGTCCTGCAGCGAGGCGATCAGTTCAGTGGCCAACTCCAGTTCCCCGGCGTCGGCCGTGGCAACGGCTAGGTCGATGAGAACCGTGCCTTGGCGGGAGTGGTCGACAAGAGTCCTGGCAGTGGTCTCGGCATTGCCGGCCAGATCCTGCGCACGGTCGTTGTCCCCCATGCGGGCCGAGACGAGAGCGAGTTCGGCCAGGAGGTACGCCTTCTGGTAAGGATCGAGAATCCTTTCAGCGAAGGCTTCGGCGCGCGTGATGAGTCGGCCGACGCTGGTGACCGCGCCATCGCTCGCCACAGCATTCGCCACTCGGATCAGCAACTCGGCCGCTTGGGCCGGATCCTTCACACCACTTACAAGATCTTCTTCGGCGTACTCGCTGGTGCGCACCTTCGATGAGGCGATGCGGATCCTCACCTGAGTCCGAAGATCGGGGCTGGCTATACGCTGGGCCAGCGCGTCGGCACGTTCGTGCCGACCATCGCGAGCGATGATCATCGCTAGGTCGGTGGTGGCCTGGCTGCGCTCACCTGGATCGGCGATGGTCTCCACGGCCGATTCAGCCGCCCGGAGCAAGTCCAGTCCCGGTCGCGGAGCCACACTGACCACATCGATCAGCGCTTGCGCCCGCCAGTACGGGTCCTCGATGGCCAGGGCCAGCGCCTGCCCGCGTTCTACATCTCCCGCCTGTGCGGCAACTCCCGCCAGATCGGCCAGCGCCTGCGTCCGCCAGTACGGGTCCTCGATGGCCAGGGCCAGTGCCACGCCGCGCTCCACATCCCCCATCTGAGCGGCGACACCGGCAAGATCCATCAGACACCGCGCCCGATCGGCGTCCCCGATCGTCCTGAGCAGGATCTCTATCTCTCCGATCAGACGCGAGGCCACCTTCACTTGCCCCAGCCCCACCGCCTGCGCGGCCACCGCCACAAGACTGACCGCCCTGGCCCTCACATCCGCGATCCCCGCACCCAACGACTCCGCCCGCGCCAAGTCACCCGACCGCGCGACCGCCCCCACCAGCCCAGGCACCACCACAGCCGAAACATCCGACTCATCCACTGACGCCAGCAACAACTCGGCCGTGTCGATATGGCCAGCATGAGCAGCAGAGGCGAGAACCCCGGCGAAGGCATCAGCCCATTTGTCCGAATCTGCGACGAATTTGAGAAAGTATCCGGCGCGTTCCAGGTCGCCCCTGCCGCTGGCCGTCTGAGCCAGGTACGTCCAGGCGAAGAGACGACGATCGTCGTCGGTGATACTTCGGACCAGGCTCTCCGCCCGGTCGTAGTCATCAATCTGTGCGGCGGCTCTTATCAGGCCGATCAGTGCGCTAGCCTGCTCGCGTGTGTCCGCGATCGACCTGGCCAATGCCTCACCTCTAGTGAACTCACCGAGTAGGCCCAACGCTGTCGGGAGATTGGCCGGGACTTTCCAGTTCTGGCCCATGAGATGAACCCGGTGGACGGCCAAGCGCGCCAGGGAATCCAGATCCGTCTCGGCGGAGCGCAGCAACCGCTTCTCTGCCGCGAGGATTTCGGCTAGGGCGGCGGTGTCGCCGCCCGTCTTGGCGAAGATCCGGTTCTGACGCCGGGTATCGGTGATGTACTGAACCACACGTCGCGCGTTATCCGACTGGGCGATCAGATGCAGATATCCGTTCAGCAGATACTGCGGAGTCGTCGAAGGCCATCCCCGATCCCGATAGCTGTCAGCCCAGCTATGCAGACGCCCCCGATAGCCATTCAGGAGCAAGTCGCCGAGTCCTTCCTTGGCGGCGCCCTGAAGAGTGTCGTGCGCGAAGATGTAAACGCGCCGTTCGGGCGAATCAGCCTGGTTCAGTGAGCGGCTTCTGATACTTCGCCCAAACACGCTCCGCAACAGACCGTCGATCATGTACGGAGGCTGTTCGATCAGGTCATACAGATCGTTGGCTGTCAATCCGCCGCCCGAGGCCGCGATCAGCCCGAATACATCCCGCTCCAGCGAGCCCCCGTTCAACCGGCGGTTCAGCTCCCAAATCGCTTGCTCTCTCACATCGGTGGCATGAGGTGAAGGCTCAAGCTGGACTGGGGTGATCTTACGCAAGGGATGGTCCCCTGCCACATCTGTCGGCAACGGCGGATGGCTACGCCCGGAGACGATGATCCGCAGCCCGGCTATGGGATGTTTGGGAAGCAGTGACGCGATACTTGGCGAACCGCCGAGGGCCAGCGCGTTGTTGTCCTCATCCAGACCATCCACCACCAGGGCAAGGCGTCGCCCAATGCCGAGGGCATGCTCAGCGGCCTCTCGCAGTAGCCGCCTCCGATGGCCGTCGCGTGCCGCCGGAGTCGTCAAAGGGGACACTGTCGCGCCGAGATACGCACACAGTTGATCAATCAGTGCATCCGTGAACGCGTTGCTGTCCGCCTGCCCGCTAAGCCTTCCCGTCACGAAGAAGGAGAGCACGTCAACACCGGCGGGAGGGTGCAGGACGAACCACGCCATCAGCGCGGACTTACCAGCCCATGGCGCGCCATGCCACAACATGTAGAAGTCCGGGCTCGCGCAGAATCTGGCGAGCTGATCAAGTTCTGCCGTGCGGCCCAGGAGGTCTCCGACCGGTGCCAGGTCGCGCACCTGTTCCCGATACGCCGACAGAGCCAGATTGCCTGGCGTACGCGGAATGACATCGGTCAGCCGGCCGTCACCGACGAGCCCGAGCAGTTGGCGGATGCGATCTGCCTCGCTTACGGGAACGGCTTCCAGCGAACGATCGATGCGGGAGACCGTCAGGCGGCCGAGCCCTTCGCGCCGATCGTCGTAAGAAACGATGCCCACGATGCGGCCGAAAGCCCAGACGGCCGAGCCGGACATACCCTCCCAGGGCGAGAATGTGGGATCCGGATCCCGATCGGGAGGACTGAGGTTCATCTCCAGTGTCCCGCTGCGACGGTTGGACAAGACAGCTGTCCAGCCGATGGCATGGTGGAGGTCTCGATATTGGGATGAGGTCTGGTCCGCCGTAGGCCGATCGCGCCGCAGCTTGAAGCGGGGGAATCCGCCGGCATGAACCTCGACCACTGCCGCGCCTTCTGACAGCGTGCCAAAACCGCAGGGAGGATCCGGATGGCGCCCGGCATCTTCGTCCAACTGCAGTACGGCCAGATCACCCGCGACCGCCACATCATGTACGCCGAGTTGGATCTCACGTGGTGTGTCGGCGTCCAGCCGCACACGAATAAGAACGGCGTTCGCAACGACGTGGGCGGCAGTCAGCACGCAACGGCTGGAGACCAGATAGCCGGAACCACGGCGACCGGCTTGAGCGCCGCTAAGGGTGACGATTACTTCCGCGACGCAATGAATATCCACCCCTTCAAGATGATGAGCCGATCCACTGTACTCCATAAGATGGCACCCTAGCGCTCGCCTGAAACGTCGGTCCCAGAAATGGATACACGCTCGTTCGGCGCACTCTCCCTGCGCGGATCCAGCACGAGCTTGATAAGCTGCGTCGTGGCCGCGCTGCGCTTGCCCTCCATTCCTGCGTCGATTACCATGAAGCTGACCTTTCCAGAGGCGTCGACAGACCTCTCGGCCGTGATGCTGAGCTCCAACCCCACCGGCCCCAGATCAAATTTGAGGTCCTCGTTGGAGCTTGCAAGTATCGCCTTGTTCAACTCCTGACGCAACTGCTGAATAAACTCCGCGAGTCCAATATTCCTCTCCATGCATCCCCTTCCTCGCCGTGAGCCGCAGATGGTCTGCGGCCTCCGCTATCTATGCCAATTCAGGACATTGCGTAACAGCGTCCGCGCATCATCCCCATAGATGGCCTTGCTTTCGAGCAGATGAAATACGCGCCAGTACGTATCGATCTCTTCCGGCCGGTTAAGCCTCAGTTCTGCGGTAACGGTCTCGACGAGGACGTGACTTCTCTCAAACATCCAGAATCCGTGATCAACGTTCGCGTCCCATTCTGCCGTAAGGGGGAGAACGCCCACGCGGACACGGTTGTCACCGAGTTGAGCGCTGATCTTCTCTATCTGCTCCGCCATCACCCTGGGATCGCCATACGCACCGGACCGTAATCCGAACTCTGTGAGCAGAAAGTGGAACTCGACCTCGGCCCGCTGGAGGATGACCTGTCGGCGGAGTCGCAAGGCTACGGCGTCGTCAACGTTGTCGATCGGGTGGTGGACGCGGGCGTGGGCGAGAAGCCGAAGCCGTGCATAGGCGGCCGTCTGGAGCAGTCCCGGAACGAAGTGCGGCTCGAACACCCGTAGTTGCCGGGCGGTTGCCTCCAGTTCCAGCCACCGCCGCTGCGTCGCCGTTCCCGCCTGTCCGCGCCAGTCCCGGAAGAGCGCTTCGATCAGGAGCAGTTGGTCATGGAGTTGCGGAGCCGCATGAGTGCTCGAGGTGGCTCTTGTCCACGCGGTGATGTCATAATGCGTCGGATCTTGCCGGCCATTCTCGATCGTCGTCACCTTCGACGTCATCCATGAGCAGGCCTGGGCGAGATCTCTGGTGCTGAGGCCCGCCCCACGCCGCAACTTCCGGAGCATGTCGCCGAGTGCTTCTCTTGCCTCTAGGAGATCGGACACTGGCTGGACTCCTGTGCAGCTGGCTCAGCGATCGACGGGTGGGTGACTCAGGGCGTACTCAGCCCGAGGGATCGCATGCTCCCAGGCGATGTCGCGCCATTCCAGCGCCTGTCGCAGAACATCGGGATCGGTCACCAGTTCACCGCCCAGGAGGTTGTCGTCGTCGGTGAACCTGAGGATGTACATCCGGGTGGAGTCCAACAGCCAGTAGTCGATTGTCGGCAGCCGGAGAGCCTCTGCCTGTGGCCGCGGGAGGTAGCGGATGTCCTCTCCCGCGGTGACGTTTCTCTCAGACAGCCACAGACCGAATCTCGTGTAGTCGGAGTGAGGTTCGCTCACCACCCGAACCCGCCGAACCTCGCGGCCAGCGTCGGCGTGGCTTCTCATCAGGTGATACCACTCGTGCAGGAAGTCGTCCGGAATGGCGCGGGGGCCGAACTCCAGGAATGCCTTGAGTTCGTCCTGCTCGTAATACGATTCGCGCGCCTCCAGACGGAATGCACTGGATTGGAAGGAGGTGAAGAGCGTCTCGAAATCGTCCCCGCTCAGAAGTTGAGTCTCAGTCACCAGATCCATCCTATGAGTGTCAGCGTGGCAAGCCCGTGAATCTCACACGGTATTTTCATCATCCCTTGCATCTTAGGCACCACTGGTGATTGCCTAGCACTCCAGAACCTGCAGGCTCGTGTACCCGAGAGCTGTGACCGAAGTGGGACGGCTGCAACATACCATCTGACTGATCATGGAGCGAGGCAATCGACAGACACTTTGGGCGTACTTGGGTAATAATGCGACCAATAAACCGATTAGACTCTACATCGCTTCGGTTCTCCTGTAAACGGCGTCGACCATGGCCTTCTACGTGGTCGGCGCCGTTTGCGGATCGGGAGAATTCGTGATTTCGGACGCCCTATGCGCGGCCACGCTCGGAGTGGTAGGCCGCGAGCGCCCCTGAGACAATGTCCGCGGAGATGCGAACGGCTGCTTCACCAGGGAGAACGTTACTGAGGTTGGCTCGGGTGTCCGCATCGAGTTCCAGACCTTGGACCACGAGGTCACCGTTCTCCGCCAGGTACACGCTGGGGCATCCCGAGCCCCCTGAGCTTGGATCCTTGTAGAGCATGCGCAACTTCATCGCCAGCCTCCGTGACTGATTCGGGAGCCACTTTTAGTGGCTAGCGTGCGCAGCCTTATACTTCCCTGTCAATAGATGGTCCCATATCCATCTGCAGCTTCACAAAACGGGCATCCAGACCGCTATTTTTGTCCAGTTTCAATTGCCTACCCAGGTCAAAGCGCAGGTGATCTGCATCGCGCTAGCGTGATGAGCGGACCTCGAATTTGGCCGCATAGAGGTGTTTATCCGGGCTTGACTATGAAGTCTCGCCAGCCGCGCGACCGCACATTTTTCGCGAGAATAGTTCACCACAACCTGGGCCCGCCACCGGCGTGGAACCCCCATGTACGCCCAGGGCTCCAGGTCAGCCTTCCTGTGCTTAACCTCGATTCGTCAGCGGTTTGCGCTGGGTGATCGGGTCCGTTGGTTGCCCGTTATGTCCCCTATGTGGTTGGGGCGGGCCATCGCATGGCGCTGCGGGGGCGCCGGGTGCTACGGGCCCGGACCTGCTCTCCTTTCCTGGGTTGTCGGGGTGGATGCGGTCCTCAGGCGAGGACCGGGAGGTGGGTGAGGCGCTGCCAGGCCAGGACGAAGGTCTCGGCCCAGGGCCAGGTGCGTTCGATGCGCAGCCAGCGGCGGCGGGCGTGGGCGGACAGGCGGGCGGGCACGTGGTAGAGCCGGTATCGCATCGTGGTCGGCTCGGCGCGTTCCAGGTCGGGTTGGTCGTGCAGGGCGAGCAGGCGTACCCAGCAGTCCAGGTCGTGGCCGAGGTTGGCGGCCAGCATCCACCCTTGGTTGACGGTCCAGTCCTGGCTGGGCAGGTTGCGCAGTCCCATCGCCTTGTCGGTGCGGACCCGGTCTTCGACCACCGCGTGCGCGCGGGCCACCGCGTCGAGCCACTGCGGGTGGTGGGAGCCGGCGACGCCCCACATGCGGCCGATGTTGGTGGCGGTCACCGAGTACTTCCAGCCGGTTTTCCTCTCGAACGCGGTGAGGTTCTTGATGTGCCGTGCGGCGGGCCGGACCCGGCGCACCAGTAGTCGCATCCCCTCCGGCCAGCCCGCGCGCCGGTTCAGGCCGGTCAACTCGGCCACGTGGTAGCCCTCGCGGACCTCGCCGTCCGACTCCAGACAGACCTGCCAGGCATCCTCAGGCAGCAGTGCGACGGCCCGCTCGTCGACCTCGGTGATCGTCCATCCGACCAGGTAGCGCACGGTTCGGCGGGCGGTGTTCAAGCCCTGCAGATGGTTGAGCAGGTCGTGGGTGGCGCCCGCGCCGTCGATCCGCACCAGGATCTTGGCCTGGCAGGAGTCGGGGATCTGGGCCAGGGCCTCGGACAGGACCCGTATGTGGTCGCCGGCGGTGTTACTGCCGGCGTTGCCCTTACGCAGCAGCATCGTCAGCGACTCCTGGGTGTTGGCGCACCAGCAGGCCAGCGGGTGAAACCCATAGGTCTTTTTGAAGGTCACCGCCGCTCCGGCCTTCTTGGACACGCTGGTGATGATCGTGGCGTCGATGTCGATGACGATCCATCCCCTTAACCGCTTGCCCGCCACGCTCAGCCAGGGAAACCCGCCCGGGCGCAGATGAAGCCGCTGCCACACCTGCCGTCGCACTCCGGCTCTGAGCTTGCCGATCCGCCTCAGCGTCTCCTCGTTCAGGGTGGCGAGCATGCGGCGCGCGGTGGAATCCGATGGCGCAGGACCCAGCAGCGCCGCGTGATGGGCCTGCAGCCGCTCCGCTTCCAGAAGGTTTCTCGCTCCCAGCACGATCGCGCTGGCCAGCCCGATCAGCACGTGGGTGCGGTCGCGCCAGGTCGCGCTCAACCCGATCGGCCACAACCTGCCCAGAGCGTCGGTCAGCCCGACCCGGTCGGCGACTTTGTGCAGCAGGACCGCCCCCGCGTGGCCGACCAGTCCTTTTCCATCAGCGGTGACAGACAACCGCCGGTCCCACCCGGTACGCTCACTCACCAGAAAGGTGCACCTGCTTCTGCACTGGATACGACGTAGACACTCGCATCCTCGCAGTCCAGGGGCACCTTTTCTTTTGTTCTAGGTCAGAACAGTCCACTCGGTTGAATACCCGAGGTTAAGACGAGCCGCGTCGATGGAGAGTCAGGGTTACAGCACGGCGCATCACGCGCTCAAGGTCTTCCACGAAAGCATGCAGGGTGACCGCGGGAGAGCCGTCGAGAAGACGTATCGTCCGTGGCTGCCCCAGGACGTAGCTCTTGAAGTCCCAGCCGTCGACGGAGCCACGCAGGTCGTTGGCGATGCGCCAGATGGTCTTATGCAGCTCAGCACGCTGAACTTCCTTGACGCGGTCCACCATCAAGCAGCCTCTCGGTCGAGGCTACGACTCGTTGCAGTCGTTGGCGGATAGCCACGTCCCATGTGCCCTCCATCGTCTTGCATTGTCGAACGGAATTTCGACTAACGGGTCGTCGAGTTCAGCGATCCATCTGGGTTCAGGATGTCACGGACCACCGACAGAACCCTGAGCCGCAGCCAACCTCGAGGGATTCGACCTGTTCCCTCGCAGTGGATCGTGCTGAGCCTGGATGCACCGCGCGATTCCTTGTGATCGGTTTCTGGGCCGATTTCGTTCCGCGGGCCGTTTCGTGAGGTGACGTGCTGTTTCCCGGGCAGGCGGGGGCCGCTGCGCTCGGGTCGCAGCTTGTCCCGTGGGGCTCGGAGTAGGAGGGTCATGCGCGGGTGGCGCGGGTGACCGCTGGGGGTCGTCGTGGTGCGGGCGGTGACCGAGACTTCGGGCTGGTCAGACCGCTTCGGCGGGCGGCGGGTCATGAACGGCGTCGAAAATGTTCATCCACGCCTGGCGCCAGCGCCAGTGCTGCGGTAGGTGGACGGTGACGTGGCCGCGTCCGTGCCGGGCCAGGCGGGCGGGCACGGCGACCAATCGGCGGCGGAGCGTGGCACCGCGAGCCTTGGCGTGCGCGCCACCGGCCAGGCAGCCGGTCGCGCGCAGCAGGTTTTGGGTGATCGCCGCGCAGGTCACCCAGGCGGCGTTCGCGGCGAAGTCACCCGAGGGAAGGTGCGCGAGCGGGCCGCAGGCCAGGTCGGCGAAGACCTGCTCGACGATCGCGTGGTCACGATGCTGTTGTTCGGCCTGGACCAGGTGGAACGGACTGTCGGTGAACACCGCGTGGTACCGGTAGGTGCTGAACAACTCGTCCTGGCCGATCCCGGCTTGGGGGTTGAGCTGCTTGACCCGACGTACGATCAGCCGAGCCGTGACGGCCTGCTTGTTCTTCGACGCGAACGCCGTGTAGGAGACTTCGGCGATCTCGGCGTCGGAGACCCAGCATCCGGCCTGCTCATCCCAGACGGCGTTCGGGTACTCGATCGCCGTCCAGGCGTCCTCGTCGATGGCAGCGATGACCGCTTTGATCTTGGGGTCCATCTTGCCGGCCGCGCTCTTCGGCGGGAACGGGACCAGCTTCCCGCCGACGTGCACCAACTGCTGGACCACGTTGAGTTCGGCGGTCTCCAGGCTGAGATCCACCCAGCGCAGGCCGGCCAGTTCGCCCCGGCGAAGCCCGCGCAGCCACCACAGCGGGTACAGCGGATCTTCGCGGACGCTGTCCAGGAAGGCCACGAGTTGCGGGATCGTCCAGACCGCCACCGTGGGTCTCTCCCCGGTGGCCTTCCACGCCGCCACCCACCGGTCGGTCCATATCTGCGCCCTCGGACCTGGCGCCGCGGGCAACCGTAGAGTTCGGGCGGGATTGCTGTCGATCAGACCTTCCCGGACGGCCTCGTTCAGGGCGGCCCGTAGCGTGGCACGGACCCGCTCCAGTGTCGCGGTCGCCAATGGTCTGCCGTACCGGTTCCGGCGCCCGGCCAACGCAACGAACATGCGCCGTACATCGCAATGAGACAGTTCCGACAACATGATTCGCCCCAGCGCCGGGACCAGATGCAGCCGGACGTGATCCGCATACCCCTGACGCGTCCTCGGCCGGATCCCCTGATCGTTCGCCAGCCAGTACCGCAGCCACTGGCCCACCGTGCACCCCGCCCCGAACGGCCCACCCTGCTCGGCTGCGATCAACTGCCGCCCGGCGTGTTCGGCTTCGCCCGCGCCGGCATAGCCTCCTCGCCGAACACGCTCCCGATGTCCCGACAGGCCCCGAATCTGCACCGCGAAGTACCACGAGCCGTACCCGTCCTCGAGCAGCCTCGGGCACCGGCCCCGCCGGCCGGTGCACCCGCACCGTTTGTAGACCACTGGATGGCTCTCACGCATCGCCGTCCGAAGAAGGGAACGACGTGGGCCGCCTCAAAACCCATCGCATCGAGGTTCTGCTCGCTCGCGTGTGGCGAAGCGGTCGAGCACGGCTATGACGTCGACGCCGTGAGAAGCTTCGAAAATCAGTCATGCGGATAGCCCCAGGTGGCATAGGCCCGTCCTGTGGATGAGAAGGAGGAGATGGTGGGCAGGACCGGGGACGACAAGGTGGAGGACGCTCTCGCCGAGCTGGCCCGTCGCGACCCGGAGGAGGCCGGTCAGGCGCGTCTCGCGTTCGATTCGCTGACCTTCGGGGAAGGAGTCGAGACCGTCACCCTGTACGGGCTCCAGTACTGGCTGTGGTACCTGCTGCCGACCAAGTGGTGGACCGACCTGACCGAACACCAGCAGCTCGCCGCCGCGCTCGGTGCGTTGTTCGACCTGCTGGAGATGCCCCGATACGCGGCCGCTTGCACCTCCGAGACAACCATGCAGGTCCTGACGGCCTGGCACGAGGGCCGCGACGCCGGGTTCAAGGCGCTGGAGAAGGCCATGAACGCCTCCGGCGTACAGCCACCCGATGTCGAGGAGATCCTGACCTGGGGACGCGTGATGGGCCTCCAGGAAAACGATGCCTTCCTGGCGACGGCGGCCCATCTGGAGATGGCGATCGCGACGGGTGACTTCGCTCCCGGTGCCCGCGGATGGCGCGTAGCCGCGGAGCGGATCACCGGCGAGTTCCTCACCTCTCCTTCCGCCGTGAGCGAGCAGAGCCGGCTGGAACGCATCCACTCCGAACGCATGGAAAGCTGGGCCACCTCCCGTGGGGCGGCCCGCGCCCGCCTGACGAAGATGATCGCGCCGCGGATCATCTCGCCGGCGGCGGTTCCCGAGAACGCGGAGGCGCGGCTGGCACCGGTCCGCTGGCTGCTGACCCTGGCGGCCACCGACGGTGGCGTCCCTCTCACCGCCAACCACACTCTGGCCAGGGCCGTCGTCGCCGAAGGCTGCCACCGCTTCGACTGGCTCACGCTGACCGGCAGACCGCGCTCCGAATCCGACATCCTCGAAGCCTGGACATTGCGAGAGCTCGTCCGGCAGCTCGGCGCCGTACGGCGCAGCAAGCGCACCCTGGTACTGACTCCGGCGGGCAAACGCTTGGCAAGGGCCGATACCGCCACACTGTGGTCAGCCGTGGCGGCCGCCCTGATCCCATCCGATCCCGCCGAGGGCGCCGCGGCGGAGGTCGTCTTGATGCTGCACCTCACCGAGGCTCCCAAGGACTATTTCGAGCAGCGCGCCGTCGTCGCCGAGGCCATGGCCGGCGAGGGCTGGAATCACCCCGCCAGCGGAACGCCTATCTCCGTGGACGATGTCGGCTGGCTCATGGGCGCTGTCCACCGCCGCCTGGATCTGCTCGGCCTGTTGCACCGGCAGCGCAGCCTGGATGATCCCGGCGACCGCCTCACCGACGCCGGGCGCGCCGCCGCGCAGACGGCACTGCGGGCCCGCGCCCTGCGGCCACGGGCCGACGTCGGATCCGGATAGCCCGGCACCGGCCTACAACAGCGCGGCGTTCCGTTCTGCCGGTCCGCTACATCGCCTCGTCGGAGAATGAGTCGTCTCATATCCCCGCTCATGCGGCCCTCGCGGAGCGGCGGCATCAGGCCGATGGGCCTTCCCCGCTGTCCGCCGGCACTCGGAGGCGCTCCGGCGCCGCCTGCTGACGTCCGCACCGCCAGGTGCTGGTCACCACCTCGGGCTACGATCTTTGCCATGCAGCGGATGAATCGCGAGCAGTTCTATGCCACCCTGGCTCCACTCGACGAGGAGCGCTTGAAGAAGACGCTCTGGACGCTGTATTGGCGCGGATCAGCTCAGCTGAGGGAGCGGATCGAGACAGAGCTGACCCCAGAGGAGCGCAAGCCCTCGGCCAAGAGCGCCAAACAGACGGTGGACGCCCAGTCGGTGCTGGACGACGCACGGCGGTTCGTGGAACTCGCCCGGGCCGGGGCCTACATGGCCGGTGATCGACGTGTCTCCCCCAAGGAACGGACCCGGTGGCGTTTCACGTTCACCCGGCTGACCGAGGACGCCAAGACGGCGCTGGCAGCGGACGCGGGCACCGGGGCACAGGCGCTGGAGCTGCTGATCGACCTGGCCGATGAGACGTGTGACTATGACTACTTCCGCTCCGAGGATCCGATGGCCGCCGCGCGTTTCGTGGTCTCGGACGCGGTGGCGTTACTTTGGGCCACCTATCTTGATCTGTACGGCTTCTCCGGATTTGCCGAGCGGGCAGCGCCACAGTTGATCCGCTGGGAGCGGGCGTACGGGTGGACCCGCCGCGGGGACGGGCCGACGGCCGAGAAGGAGACCACGCTGGCCGACGTGCTGGCGCGAATGCTGCGCGGAATCGATTCGTGGCTGGACTTCACCGACCGATATCTCGCCGCGCTGGACCGGCTGGCCGGGGGTGGCCCCGAGAGACGGGCGCCATGGCGGGACATGGGCTTCGAACGCGGAGAGCGGGCCAGGAATCTCGCAGGCTGGCACCTGATGGTGCTGGACCGGCTGGCAGACGCCGAAGCCGACGACCGGCTGGAGAGGCTGGCGACGCACCCGGCTCTGGCCGGTCCCGAACTACGGGATCTGCGCGCGCTGCTTGGCCGGCGACGCGGGGAGAACGACACGGCGCGTGCCCTGATCCGCGAGCGCCTGGACGAACTGCCAGGTCACACACAGTTCCTCGACTTCGCCCGGGAGATCGGCGCGGAGCTTCCGGAACGGGCACGACACATGCCGGACCGGCTGTCCGGCAGGTAGATCATGACCGGGTTCACCAAGGATGACCTGCGGGCTCTGGCCGGAGTCAAGTCCTATGACCGCGGTGTCGATTATGTCGACGACGTCGATGACCTACAGGTCGACGGTGGAAAGATCTTCGCGACCGTGTACGGCACGGAGCCGTACGAGGTGGAGTTGACCGTCGGCCGTCGTGGCCTGGACGGTGTGTGCGATTGCCCGTGGGGGCAGGAGGGCAACTTCTGCAAGCACTGCGTCGCGGTCGGCCTGGTCTACCTGTTTCGGCGGGAACACGGCGAGGCCGTGCCCGGCCGGCTCGATCTGCGTTCCTATCTGACGTCGCTCGACGCGCAGGAACTAGTCGCACTGCTGATGGAACTGGCCGAAGGCGACCGGGACATCCGGCGCCGGCTTGAGGCGCGTGCCGCGGGCGATCCGGTCGGAGCGGCCAACGCACAGGATCTACGCGAGCGGATCGACCGCGCACTCCGGGTCCGTGGCCATGTCGACTGGGACGGCGGCTGGGACTACGCGGACACGATCGGCGGCATCGCCGACGAACTGGATCGACTGCGTCAGGCTGGGCAGGGCACCGCCGTGGCCTCCCTGGCCCAGCGGGCCATGGAACGGGTGGCGGAGAGCTACGAGTTCTTCGACGACTCAGACGGCCAGATCGGCGAGGCGAGCCGGGCGCTGGTCGTGGTCCATACCGCTGCCTGCGCCGCCACCGGCGGCGATCCCGTGGCGCTGGCCTCATGGCTGCTGGAGCAGCAGCTAGGCGATGCCGACGTGCCCGAACTGTCGACCGACGACTACGCGGACGCGCTCGGCGAGGCGGGGGTGGCCGCCTATGGCGAACAGTTGCGGCGGATCTGGGAGAAGCGCTCGCCCCGCACGGACTGGCGTATGGACGCGCTGATGCACGAGTACGCCAGGGCGCGGGGAGACGTCGACCTCCTGGTAACAGTGCTCGCTCACGGTAGCCGTCCTGACTACCCGGCCATCATCGATGTACTGACCGAGGCGAGCCGCGACCGGGAGGCGCTGGAGTGGGCCGAGCGGGGCCTGGCCGCCGCCGACGGCGCCTACGATCGACGCCTGGCTGATTTCGCCGCCACCGCCCATGCCGCCGCAGGTCATGGCGAGGAGGCGTTGGCACTACGCCGCGCCCAGTTCCAGCGCGACCGATGCCTCGCGGTCTACCAGGCGCTGCACGCGGCAGCGACGCCGGACCACTGGCCCGAACTGCGCGCCTGGGCGCTGGAGCTCCTCCGTCATGACGCGAGCACGGCGCGGCGTGGTCTGCCCGCATGGCAGCCGCTCTCCATGGTCGTGGACGTGCTGTTACGGGAGAACAGCAACGAAGAGGCGTGGCAGGCGGCGATGGAGTTCGGCGCCGTCGACGGCCAGTGGTCGCGGCTGGCTCGATTGCGTGCCGAAACTCACCCTGCCGAGGCGATTCCCGTCTCTGAGCGCCTGGCCGACAGCAAGATCTCGCTGATGAAGAACGACACCTACGCCGAGGCCGCCGGCCTGGCCGTACAGATCACAAAGCTCTACGACCGGCTCGGTCGCGAGGCCGACGGACGCGCCTACGTGGAGCGGCTGCGCACCACCCACAAGCGCAAACGCAACTTCATGGCGGAACTCAACCGTCGTGGCCTTTGATGATCTACCGGGCCGGTCGGCGTGTCAACGGCGACCTGCACGATCGATATCCATGTCGTGCCGTCCGGGCGATACCGTCCCCGTCATGGTGACGGAGATGTCGATCGGTTGTGCCGTGTTCGCCGCCGCTCGTGCCTTGGCATCGTGGGTGGGGAGCGGACGTGCGGTCACTGCAGGTGGTGCGCTCAAGCCCGCGCTGGTGCCGGAAGCGGCCGGAACGATAGGCGTGGAGTGTCCGGCCAAGGTTCGGCGGCTCAGCGATGTACCGGAGGCGCATCGAGCCTGGGTGACGGCTCTGGCGGCGGGACTCGTCACGATCTCTGGGACGCGTGCCGTACAGGACAAGAACGCGGTGGAGCCGGACATCACCGCCTGGTACGCGGCGTTGGAGCAGGTAGTGGCGGCGCAGGTCATCGACCCCTGTGAGATCGATCCGCGAATCTGCTGCCTGGTGACACTCTCCGTTCTGACCAGCGAAGAGCCGCCCTTGGGGGCAGCGCTACTAAGCGCGGTCGAGAGCGAGATGCGCATGCGGCGCGACTGGGACTGGCGCGCCACCGGCCTGACAGAACGGCATCCGGTCGATCAGGTGGTCGGCATCCTGGGCGACTTCGGCGCACTGGACGCGAGGCTCGCGGTGACCGCCCTTGGCGAGTACGCACGGCGGGAGCTGCAGCGTCGCCTGCCCCTGCCCATCACTCCGGAGCTGACCGCGGCCGAGGTGCTACGGCGGCTGGCCACGGCGCCGGAGGAGGATGCCGATGAGTTGCTGTGGCGCTGGCGGATCCCGGGTGATCCTCGTTCGACCGGCCTGGTAGATCGGCTACCGGAGCTGCTGTGGGCCGCCGGGGAAGCCTCCCCGGCCGGGCGGGTCAGCGTGATCGAGGTGGTGGCCGCGCGAGGAGAGAACTCCACGCACCTCTGGCAGGCCGTACGGGATCATCCCGTGCTCGGCCCGCATGCCCGCTGGCTGCTGGGGGAATCCGATTCCGTCCGAACCCGGCGGTGGCTGGCGGTCGACTTCGCATTGGCCGCGCTGGAGCGGTACGACACGCGGGACGCTTGGTATGTCCTGAAGGACATGATGAGCGGTGACCTGCACGCAGACGTGCTGGACAGCGGGCACCCAGAAGCCGCGCGGCTGTTGAAGGCACTGCCCGCCGCGCCACCGCGGATCCCGGTCTATCAGCTCAAGATCTCTTTGTTCGGCGGGTTGTGGCGGCGCGTCCTGGTGCCGGAGAACTACTCCCTGGGCGCGCTGCATCGGATGATCCAGGTATTGTTCGGCTGGGACGACGATCACCTGCACCTCTTCGAGCACGGCAAGCGCCGCTACACCGACTCCTGCTACCCCCTTGAACAGTGTGCGGATGAGGAACTGTTCCGGCTGAACCGGGCGCTGCCATCCTTGCGATCGACGCTCTCCTACACCTACGACCTCGGCGACTGCTGGCGGCACGAGATCGTCCTGGAGAAGATTCTGGATCAGGAGATCGACGTCCCGCTCTGTGTGGACGGGCGTGGCGACAACCCGATCGAGGACTACAACCCCGACTACCCCGAAGATCCGGTGCCCTTCGACCGGGACGCCGTCAACCGGACGCTGGCCGAGCGTCTGACCTGCCAGACTCTCATGAGTCACCGCGATGACGATCGATGAGGCGCTGCGCCGCTTCCTGACGAGCAGCGTGCCCGGCTGACTCCACGGACCTTCCGCACCTATGAGGAAGTGATCGACCTCTTCCGGGACTGCATGAACATGTGCGGTCCCAACATCCTCGACGAGAAGGACGATAAGCGGTGGCGCGAAGCCGTCGACAACGGTGAAACGAGGACGCCTTCACCCGGCTGCTCGACACGGGACACATCGAGAGCATGCTGGGCGAGTTTCTCGGCTACTTCATGGTTCGCAAAGTGATGGCGGGCCAGGGACTGCTACGCGCTGCCGGAACCGTAACAAGAAGCTCGTCACATGGCTCGCCGAGCAGAACGTGATCGACTGGGAAACCGCAGCGGCCCAAGCCGCGCGAGCCGCCGATGCGGCGCCGGCGACCACCCCGCGTGGGGTGCGTGAGCAACCCGGCGATGGTCAAGCGATCCCTGTTTGCTCGCTGGTTGCTCGCCTGTCCCCGATACAGCACGGAACGCCGTGTCATCACCCGGCAGAGCGACAGGGAGGATGGCGGATGAAACGGCGCGAAACGGCACGGAACGACACCGGGCGACACTGATCAAGGGCACTTTTAATCCGTAGGTTCAGGGTTCGAATCCCTGGCGCCCCACGACCTTTGACCCGATTTGCCCGGTGATTTCTCCCGGTTTGGCGCCTCGTCGGCGAGGCGAGATCACAAGATGTTGCTCGCTGGCTGCTCATGGGCACGGACTGGGCACATCCCGTAGCCCCCTGAAGATCGTTAAGACGCCTTCCACCAAGTCAGACCCATCCGACGACCGTGAGAACATGTACCGCTTCAAAACTCGTACACGCGGTCTGAGTTGGCGTTTCATCGGGTCAGTTACGCGGCTCGGTGGTACTCGTTGATCGCTCCGCTGAGCACCTTTCGGCGCTGAATCCAGCCTTCCGGCGGCACCACAACATGCTCGTCTTGATCAGGTGGCCGTTGTTGGCGGGACTGGTGCGGTCGATGCGCGTTGTAGTGATCGGCGTACTCTTGCAGGACTGATCGCAGATGGCGTTCGCCGTAGATCAGCATCTGGTCGGTGCATTCGGGTCGTACGGTGCGCACCCAGCGTTCGGCATAGCAGTTGGCTCGAGGCGTCCGCGGCGGCGTCTTCATCACCGTGACACCCTCGCCGGCGAAGATCTCATCGAAGACGGCGGTGAACTTGGCATCCCGGTCACGGACGAGGAACCGGAACGAGCTGGCCCTCTGCCCGAGGTCCATGAGCAGATTACGGGCCTGCTGGGCCGTCCAGGCGCCCGTTGGATGCGCGGTCACACCCAGGACGTGCACGCGCCGTGTCTCCACCTCCATCACGAACAACACGTACAGGCGCTTCAAGAAGACCGTGCCGACGTGGAAGAAGTCGCAGGCCAACAACCCTTTCGCCTGTAGACGCAGGAACGTCCGCCAGGAGGTGCCGAAGCTCGGGGAGCCGGACCGGATCGGTGCGAGCGCAGGATCCGTCTCACCGTCGCTTCACTGACCTGCAACCCGAGCCGAACCAGCTCACCATGGACCCGCCGATACCCCCACCTCGGGTTCTCGCGGGCCAGACGGACGACGAGATCCCGGACCTCTTTGCTCGTTCCGGGGCGGCCAGGGCGGTGGAGATAGGTCGACGAGCGTTTGATCAAACGACGATGCCAGGCCGACAACGTGTCTGGGCTGACCAGGCGATGAGCTCGCAGCACCGTCGGTAGGAAGCGGGCCAAGCCGCCAGGACCGCTCGATCTGCCCAGTCCGGCTTTGGCCGGACGACCTGACGCTTCAACACCGCCACCTCATGCCGGAGCACCATGATCTCGACATCTTTGGATGCCTGACCACGTCCCAGCAACACCAGCCAGCCAAACACCCGCATCAAGGTCAGATACAGCAGACGAACCGACACAAGCCCCGATCTTGCCCTACTGCCTTCGCTGGGCAAACCCGCAGATCAAGCACCTCGCAACGAGTTATGCAGCAGTACAAGCCGACATACAACACTGCGGACCTATCCCGAAGGCGCGTTTACCACCGGATGGACCCACATCAGCTAATGCACACGACGTCCCGATCCCATTCAGGGATCGGGACGTCTAATTATGTTTTGGGGCCTGCGGCATTGTCCAGCCGGGTCTGCTCGCGGGTGGCGAGCGTCACGCAGACATGGTCATCGGCGGTGGCCTCGCGCCAGACGTAACCCTCAATGCAGGTATCTAGCCCGAATGCGCCCGCACTGGCGCGCGCGCGTCGGCTTCCGCATTGTCCAGCTGAGCTTGGTCACGGGTGTCGGGGGTGACACAGACATGGTCATCGGCGGTGGCCTCGCGCCAGACGTAACCCTCAATGCAGGTATC
>NZ_JBFBIK010000079.1:0-9149 GCF_040685555.1 Sphaerisporangium sp. NPDC088356 | reverse complement strand
TATCCGAGGGCGTCGGGTCTGGTGCGGTGTCCTCCTCCACCGTCAGGCTCACGATGGACGCCGGTCCGGAGGTGTTCTGGTGGATGACGAGCTCTGCCGTGTAGTCGGACACCGCGTCGGATCGAACGGCCCACACCCAGAAGGTGCACTCGTCTCCGGGAGGGATGGCTTCGCGGTCGCAGCCACGGCTGAACCTCCAGGCCTCGCGGCCGGCGCCCTCACGCTTGGTTGAGGTGAGTTTCAGCGTGGCGGTGCCGGTGCTCCTGATCGTGATCCGCTGCCGGCACTGCTCGCCGAAGCAAGACAGGTGCAGCGACTCCGGGCTCACCTCAACTCCGGCGTTCTTGTCGATCTTCGCCGTGCGAGGGCCGGGTTGCGGCTTGGGTGGTTTCTGGTCGAGCACGTTCTGAATAGTGGTGGAGTGATCCCCGGCGGAGGGTCCGTTGACGACCGCGGTGATGGGCTTCTCTGCAACGGTCTCCAGGCTGGTGGTCGACACGAAGGGGAAGACGAACGCCAGGATGGCCAGCAGCAGGTTGCCGGCCTCCATCAGTAACGCCGTGATCGCCATGACCACACCGGTGCCGGTGATTCCGAGCATCGCCGCGATATCCCCGAGTTGGGCCAGCAGGGAGGTGAGGATGAGCCCGATAACGGCCTCGACCAGTTCAGTACGGATCAACCGGCCCATGGCAGCCTCCTGGAGAAGTGACCACACCGATACTGAAGGCGCGTCGGCTCAGGCCGCCTTTTCGCCGGGAATGACCGCAGGTCGCCAACGGTCTGCGAGGTCTGCATGGTGATCACTTCGGCGTCCGCAGTCGCCACTGCTGGAAGACGCTGCCGTTACAGGTCTGCTGGATGATCGCGAGGCCGTTCCCCAAGCCCTTGGTCGAGCCCGACTGGTTGACCTCGATGCACTTTCCGCTGCGCCTGTTCACGTAGTGGAAGTAGCCGCCGCCGATGAAGGCCTTCTCCCACTGTTGCTGCTCGAGGCCGTGGCAGTGCCACTGCAGGAGCCTCGCGTTGTTCCCCTTGCCCTCCGTGCCACCCGCCTGGTTGACCTCCAGGCATAACCCGGTGTGTTTCACCGCGATCCGGTAGTAGCCGTTGCGGAGGTCGATCTCTCCCCACAGTTGGTTCGAAACACTCGCGCACCTCCGCTGCAGAACGAATGCCCCCGGAGCGGTCGACTGGCTCGCCACTCGAAGCGGACGGCTGGAAACCACGGCAACGTGTTCTTTCGCGGCGAGCAACGCATGCTACCGCTTTATGAGGCGAAGATGGCGCACCACTTCGACCACCGCTGGAACCGATACCACGGCACAGGCAACACCGATTACGAAGCAGTTCCTGTTTTAGTGAAGCAGGATCCAGAGGGTGCCGCACTTCCGCGCTACTGGATCGCCGACAGCGGATTCATCCCGACACGCAGAAACAACAAGGACGTGGAGGTGCCAGGAGTCGCCATTCGCCTGCAAGAACTGCGCTGGGAACACGACTGGCTCCTCGGCTGGCGGCGCATTGGCCGCGCGACGGACGAGCGCACGGCCATTCCGGCGTTCATTCCCCGCGCCGCTGTCGGTAACACATACCCACTGATGCTGCCGAATGTTCCGGTAGCTCTCACCGCAGCCCTCACAGCCGCCCAGAGTTCGCTGGTCTTTGACTTCGTGGCCCGCCAGAACGGTGGCGCCGACATGGCGCTCATGATCTGGAAGCAACTTCCCGTCCCTGCACCCGAGACGCTCGAGCGACACACCGCTTTTCTGGTACCGCGTCTTGGAACTCGCCTTCACCTCCTATGGCATGGCAGGGCTAGCTCGAGATTTGGGAGGTCACGACAGCCCGTTCCCATGGAACGGGGGCCGCCGTGCCCAGATTCGCGCCGAACTAGACGCCTATTTCTTTCATCTTTACGGCATTGGTCGGCCAGATGTGGAATACATCCTTGACACCTTCCAGACCGATACTGGTGGGCTCAAGAACAATGAGATCGCCAAGTACGGCACCTACCGTACCAAGGACCTCGTGCTCGCCGAGTACGACCGTATGGCGCTCTGCGGCGTCAATCTCGACACACCGCTGATCGACGGCGAAAACTACACCTCCACGCTCAATCCAACGCCCGGCTATGGCCCTCGTCACCCTGCAAGAGGCGAGGCGGAGAACAAAGATGCGAGCTAGGCGAGGATGTCGAATACTCCGGCCTTCGCGCCGTCGATGAATGCCAGCCACTCACCAGGAGTGAAAAGCAGCTCGGGGCCATCCGGTTGCTTGCTATCGCGAACAGCGACCATCTTGGGAAGGTTCATCGCGACCTCCACGCACTGGCCGCCGTTATCAGAAGAACGCGATGACTTCCGCCACACGGCGGCACTCAGATCCATGCACGTCTCGCTTCCTCGTGCAGGTGGCCCAGTTGCTCACGCATCACTTCGGACCCACCGATTCTGCGGAACAGCACACCCTCATCGAGAAGCATCAGCAGCATGGGCGGCTCTTTGCGATCGAGGATGCGCTGCCGCCGCATGCGAGCTTCGACCCGCTCGTCCACCTCTTCTGGTGCGAGCTGTGGCCCGTGGCCGAAGATGTGACGCGCGTACGCCTCGGTCTGGAGTAGGCCCGGGACGAGGAGGGGATCCCACGAGCGCAGGACGAGGAGGCTGGGCTCGATCTCTTCGGCCCAGTTCCGGAACCAGGACGGGCTGCCCGGCTGGGCGACGATGCGCTCGTAGAGCCGTGCGAAGGAGACCCTCCCGGACGTGCCGAAGAGCAGGTCCAACCGCTCGGCGTCCGACCGCGACGGCGTACGGGTCGCCTTCTCCAGCCTGCTCACCTGCGTCTGCGTGCAGCCGAGCCGGGCCGCCACCGCGGCCTGAGACAGCTCCGCAGCCTCTCGAAGCCTCCGCATCTCCGTGCCGAAGCGCACGCGAGGAGAGTCCGGCTCGAGAAATGGCACAGCATCCATGGCATTTCCCCTCTTATTAGAGCCAAACGGCAACCCTCTCAGGGCCGGCGACTCCTTTAAACCACACCTGACCAGCAGCGGTCATTAGCCATATTGTCTTGACTGAGCGATCGCTCGCCCGCTGCGACAAATGGATGGCGGGGTCCATGCGGATGATGCCACTTCCATCAACGCGGCGGCGGTGAACGCATGAAAGAGCTTCCCACCTCGACACGACCGACCCGATATTTCCGAAAGCGCCACATATGGTCGGGCTCATAGAGTTCCCGGCGGCGGAAACAACTCGGTGTGGTTCCGGCTGTCCGGACGGGAGCGTCAGGGAGATGGCAGACTGCGACCATGCGGCCACCCCGAGCGAGGTATTTCAACACCACCGGTCCCTGCGATCCGCGGCTCCACTACATGCTTCCCCCCACCCCACGGCTTCCCGAGGCACGGACGCTCATCGAGATGGACCGCTATTTCGTGCTGCACGCCCCCCGGCAGACCGGGAAAACGACCATCCTGGACGCTCTGGCATCGGAGCTGACCGCCGAGGGCGACATCGCCGCCCTGTCGTTCTCCTGCGAGCGCGCCAAGTCGGCCGGCGACGATGTCGGCTGGGCGGAGTCGCTTCTGCTGGATTCCCTCCGCGAGGCCGCCGAGCTGTCAGGATGGCCAGAGGAGTTGCTGCCGCCGGATTCCCCACCGCAGGTCACCCCAGGCAGCCGGTTCGGTGCGGCGCTGCGTGAGTGGTGCCGCCGCTACCCGCGCAGGGTCGTACTGTTCCTCGACGAGATCGACGCCCTGCAGGGCAACAGCATGGTCAGCATCCTCAGCCAGCTCCGCGACGGGCACAACAAGCGATCGAAGGGCTATCCGTTCCCCGCATCAGTGGTGCTGTGCGGGTTGCGGGATCTACGCGACTACAAGGTCGCCTCCGGCGGCGACCCCGGCCGGTTCAGCCCGGCCAGCCCGTTCAACATCCTCGCTGACTCACTGCGTCTGGGCGATTTCACCGCCGACCAGATCGCCGAACTGTACGACCAGCACACCCAGGCAACCGGCCAGGAGTTCACCAAGGACGCGGTGGACCAGGTCTTCGAGCTGACCCAGGGACAACCCTGGCTGGTCAACGCCCTCGCCCATGAGATCACCTTCAAGATGAAGGTGACCGGCACCATCACCACCGGGCAGGTGGAGGACGCCAAGGAGCGGTTGATCCGGGCGCGCGCCACCCACCTGGACTCCCTGGCGGCCCGGCTGCACGAGCCCCGGGTCAAACGGGTGATGGAACCGATCGTGGCCGGCGGCCCCTACACCCACCGCAGCGCCTCCGACGACCTGGCCTACGCCCGCGATCTTGGCCTGATCACGCAGAAACCTCCGCCGCAGGTGGCCAACCCGATCTACCGGGAGGTCATCCTGCGCGTGCTGGGCGACCTGACGGAGCAGAACATCCACGCCGACCCGCACAGCTTCGTGCTCCCGGACGGCAGGTTCGACCTGCCACGCCTGCTGGAGGAGTTCGTCGTATTCTGGCGCGAGCACGGTGAAGTCCTCATCCAGCAGGAGGGGTACCACGAGGCCGCCTGCCAGATCATCCTCATGGCCTTCCTGCACCGCCTGGTCAACGGCGGCGGCTACCTCGACCGCGAGTACGCCGCCGGCACCAAACGCCTGGACGTCCTCGTCCGCTGGCCGTACAGCGGCCCCGACGGCGAACGGCTGATGCAACGCGAGGCCATGGAACTGAAGGTGTGGCGACCCGGCGCGGACGACCCGAAGCCCGAGGGCCTGGCCCAGCTCGACCGCTACCTCGACCGGCTGACCTTGCCCGCCGGCGTCCTGGTCATCTTCGACCGCCGCCCCGAAGCGTCGCCCTGGAAGGAACGCGGGGGCTTCGAGCAGGCGACCACCCCGTCCGGCCGCCAGGTCACCGTCCTGCGAGTGTGACGCTCCTCAATCGACGTCAATCCACACGCCGCCCTCAGCCAACGCGATCGGTGCCGCAGTACGACGGGACGAGCCGCGTCTTCTACAGCACCACCCCTAAGCCCGTCCAGTTCCAGACCTCGGCCGTCACGGCTGACAAGCTGGCCCCTCGCCGCGGCGGCGAGCACAAGGGCGATACCAGAATCGACACCAACATCCCAGGCTGGAATCCCGGGCTGGTGGAGATCGCCGTTCTCGGATGCCATCAGGACGACGGTGACGATCCGGAATCACTGGCGCTCGCCGTGCACCACCTGCGTCAGCCGCCGGACTACCCGCAGGCCCTCGCCCTGCCCCTGCCGCTGCATCTGGCGGGGCTTGGCCAGGAATACGTCCTGCCGACGCTCGCGGAAGAGGTCGAGGACGAGGCTTCCGCTGTCGAGGATCCGCAATCCATCGATGCCGAGGTGATCCCAGCGGGTGACGGCGCCCTGGACCCGGCCGTGGCAGCAGGACTCTTCACGGAACCGGATCCTGAGGAGGATCGGCAAGCGTCACTTCCTGACGTGTGAGGTACGAGCTGGAAGCCTGGTCATCGACGACTTACCTCAGCTGTTTCGCTCACCCGGCGAAGGATCCTTCGCCGGGTGAGTTCGTCCGTTACCACTCGCGTGGCTGGAGGGTCTCCGCTAGATCTTGGTCCGGTGCCTCACCGTCCCAAGAGACGGGCCACGGAATCAGTCGCCCCCTCCTACTCCTCCGATGCGGTCACCGTGGCCCTGAACCAATCGAGCACCGCAACGACCACGTCAAACACCGCGACGCTCGCCAGCTGACTGTTCTTGATGGAGGGATACAGCTCCAGCTTGGCGACGGGAATGTCCACGCCGGGTGCGTCGTTGAGCCGCTGCCGAAGCTCCTCTCGCAGCGCCGGATCGTTGAACGGCTTACGGTTGCGCAGCAGTCCGAAGGGGACCTCGGCGGTCTTGGCGTAAAAGCGAATGGCGTACAGGGCCTGTCCGCCTACCGTGATGATCGGCGCGCAGGAGGCGTTGGCGGAGGTGCCGTAATGGAGCTCGCCTCCCCCTGCGCGCCAATGCTCCAGCAGCCGCTGAACTGCGCCGGCTGCCCGCGGCCCACTCTGCTCGTTGAGCTGACGCAGGAAACGCTGTTCCAGTGCCGTCAACGCTTGCGGAGAAAGGGAGTCATCACCGGCAACCTCGGTCTCGGCCAGATCCGCGGCGATGGGCAAGCCGAGTAGCTCGGCGATGTCACGTACGCTGATGTGCTGGTCCGCGGACGCCCGTCCACGACGAATTCCGGCCACGGCAATACAAACAGCACTCCGTGACACTGAGCGACATCAACCGAGGATTCTCATAATCCGTCGGTCGCGGGTTCGAGTCCCACCCGCCCTACTCCCCCACCCCAGCCAACAGCGCCTGACCAGCCGTTACGACTCCCGGCTCACAGGCATCGACGCACTTGGCGTAGACCCGGAGCAGCACATCGACACTGTGCCCAGCCCGTTCGGCCACGTCCGGAGCGGAGACGCCCACGTTGAGCCAGAGCGAGACCACCGCGTGCCGCAGGTCGTACGCTGCCCGCCAACGTAAGTCACGGCGACGAGGAGTTCCCGCGCCTGAGCCGGATTGACCACCGGACGATCCACCTCCCCCGTGATCTTGGCGGGCTTCCAGTTCACCCGATCCAGCGGATTTGCCGAAAGATCCCCCAGTTCGGTCGCGTACTCCAGGGCGTGATGGAACACCGCCCGCTTGCGCCGGAACCTCGAGTCAGCCGCCCGCTTCCCGTCAAGCGGCGGCGCGGCGCGCCGCCGTACGCCCCGCGCCGGCGTCCCCGCGCCGCGCGTGCGGCCTGGGAAGGCAGGTGCGGCATTGGGCCAGTTGGCGGATAGGTCTACCAGATCCACAAACCGTGTTGACTACCCTTCGCAGCTTCTTCGGGGATCACGAGATGCGCGGCCTCTGGTCCGTTGCGGGAATCATCGTTCAGCGGGATGGCAAACCGGTGCTCACCGGAGTCGACCGCAAGAAACTTGTCGGGCACCAGCTCGTATGCGTCGATCACCTTGCCGATGTAGTAGCGCATGACGACAGGCGCATTTCCTTTCGGAAACTGCCAGCCCCGGCACCCGTACAGACCGAAAGGGTCTGTGAGCGCTCGTAGGATCACGCCATCACAATGCAACTCCACGTAGTCGCGCACAAACAGACCGCACTCACTTCGCGTCCCACGAGCAGCGCGAGCCCCTCATATTGCGAACGTTTTGTACCGGCCATGTGGCCATACTCGCATGGGGATGCGCAAGCGCCCCGGACGCCTGTCACAGAGACGACGCGCGCGAGGTGCGAACCCACGCACCCGTGGATGCCGAGGCCGAACGGAATTAAAAGATCGTTCATTTCGATTCGTCAAGACCTGGGTGCCGGGGGACGGCTGGAGGTGCCGGGGACGGCCCTGGGGGACGCTTGGGGATATGTTAGGCAAGCCGCTATAACCGCAGGTCAGCCCGAAGGAGGCCACGATGGCCTTGGAGCCCAGGTCCGGGACCGAGCGGAACAGCGTGCTGGGCAAGGTCTTCGCGATTTTGGACGTGTTCGGCCCGGAAGACACCGCCTTGCCCCTCGCCGAGATCTGCCGGCGGGCCGGCGTGGCCAAGCCGACGGCCCACCGTCTGCTCGCCGAGCTGCTGACGGCCCGGCTGGTGGAGCGGACCGACGACGGCTACCGCCTGGGCCGCAGGCTCTTCACCCTCGGCACCGCGGTTTCCAGCGTCCGGGCTCTACGCCTGGCGGCACTCCCCGCCATGCAGGACCTCGCCCGGCGATCCGGGAGTTCGGTGGAGCTCGGCGTCATGGAGCACGACGCCGTCCTGTGCGTGGACGCCGTCGACCGCGACGGCAGGTCGGTCCCCGCCCGGGCGGGCATCCATCTGCCCCTGCACACCACCGCCCTGGGCAAGGCGCTGCTGGCCTTCTGCGACCCCGACAGCCGGGAGGCCGCCCTGGGCGGCGCCCCGGGCACAACGCAGGCGGGCACGACGCAGGCAGGCACGGGGCGCTACCCCGTTAACCTCCGGCGGGAGCTGGACACCATCGCCATCGAGGGCGTGGCGCACGACGTCCAGGAGTCGGCCCTCGGCCTCGCGACCACCGCCGCGCCCATCCGGGACGAGCACGGCGTCGTCGTCGCGGCCCTCTCACTGGCCACGCAGGTCGGCAGGTTCCGCTCGGCGACCGCGACGGGGATGGTGGCCGCCGCCGAGGCCATCTCCGCGGCGCTGGCCGCGACCGGGCGGTCCACGCGGCCCGGGCGACCCACGAGCCCGGCCCGGCCCCGGGCGCTTCGGCGGCTCACCGTGGCCGCCATGCCGTACATCGACGTGGCGCCGCTGTGGGTGGCCGCCCAGGAGGGCATTTTCGCCCGCAACGGCATCCAGATCACGCTGACTCCCGTTACCGGGCCGGGCGTGACCCCCAGCCTGCTGGCCGGTATGGACGCCGACCTCGGTGTCACCACCGCGCCCGACCTGCTCAACGCCGTCGAGCACGGACTGGCGCTGCGCGCCGTCGCGGGACTGTCGGTCAACACGATCAACAACCCGCGCCTGTTCCTCGTCGCGGGCGGCGGATCAGGGATCACCCATCCCACCCAGCTGGTCGGCCGGCGGGTCGGGGTGTCCACCCGGCGGGGGTATCTTCAGGTCGGTTCGGAGGCCCTGCTCCGCCGGCTGGGCGCCGACCCCAACCGGGTCGAATGGGTGCCGCTGCACCCGTCCCGGATGCGGCGCGCACTGCGTGAGGGGGTGGTGGACGCGGTGGCCGCGCCGCTCCCCCTGCCGACCCTCCTGGAACGCGACGGGGGCTCGGTGGTGCTCAACCTGGCCGAGCTGGGCCCCTCCACGCTGGACGTGTTCGTGGCCGCACGCGCCGACTGGATCGCGGGGAACCACGAGGCGACCGATCGCTTCGCCCTCGCCATCCACGAGGCGACCGATCTGCTGCGGAAGGAACCGATGCGGGCCCTGCGGGTGCGCGAGCGGTTCGCCCGGCTTGCCCCCGAGGTCAGCGCGGAGATCAACGTCGGCACCTACATCGACGTGCCCCGGCCGGAGCAGCTCGACTTCTGGATCGACCTGATGGGCGCGAACCATCTCATCACCCAGCCGATCAGGGCGGAGAACCTGCTGGCCGTATGACGCGGCCCCCGGCACCCGCGGGGGGGCCGGGGGCCGCGGGAG
>NZ_JBFBIK010000078.1:0-34241 GCF_040685555.1 Sphaerisporangium sp. NPDC088356 | reverse complement strand
ACCGGCACGGCCACGGCCCAGCTGTGGCCGCGCGGTGCACCCGCGACGATCGTGGCGGCGCCCAGCGGCTCCGCCAAGGCCGACGTCAGAGATGGCACCAGCCCCGACACGGGGGTCAGCGGCTCGGTGGGCATGGTGGCCAAGGGCTGGGGCACCGAGGTGGCCTTCCAGCTGGCCGGGGTGCGGGGGCCCGAGCGCTGCAGCCTGGTCGCCGTCTCCCGGTCCGGGGACACCGACATCGTGTCCGGCTGGCGGATTCCGCCCGGCCAGGGGTACGGCGTGGCGGGGCACCCCGACCCGTTGCGGTTGACGGGCGGCACGGCCCTCACCAAGGCCGAGATCGACCATTTCGAGGTACGCAGGGAGGACGGGGTGCGCCTGCTGGCGATCCCCGTCGCCTGACCGGGGGCATCCAAGAACGGGGACGGCGAGGACACGGGCCAGGCAACGGCGCCTGGCCCTCGGCATGCGCGTGCCACGGGCGGGGGTCCGGGGTCGTGCGACGGGGTCATCCTTCCATGTCCTACCGCCTGCTCTCGGTGGGCGCCGGGGTGAGCCGGAGGGCGAGCGCGGGGCACATCTCGATCGCCCTGCGCGTGTCGCCTTCCAGCCTGCCGGGTACGGACGCGGTGCTGACCACCGGGTAGCCGTGCTGGTCGAGCCTGATCAGCTCGGGGATGACCAGCGAGCACAGGCCGTGGCCCTCGCACCGTGACCAGTCGAGGATCAGCTGCGCCTCCGCCGCCCGGGACGAGGGCTCGGCCGGCAGCGGCAGCACGCCGCGCACCGGGACGCCGCAGGTGCCGTACGCCGCGTGCGTCATGATGTCCTCGGCGAAGACGTCGATGGCGGACAGCACGAACCGCGCGGTGCCGTCGGGGTGGCCGCAGGCGCCGCGCCCCTTCATGGTCGCGGCGGCGCGCTGCACCGCCTCGATGTGCCCGGTGCCGTCGGCCAGCGCGCCGAACGCCTGCGCCAGGTCGGGCAGGCCCATGTAGCACGGCCCGCACTGCCCGGCGCTCTGGCCCGCCATGTACCTGGCGACCCGCGCGGTCTCGCCGAGCGGGCAGGTGTCCCAGCCGAGCGGCACCACGATGCCGGCGCCGAGCGTCCCGCCCAGGGCCTCGAACCCGGCACGGGACACCTCCGCCCGCTCGACGGCCTCGGGCGACATCCACTTGCCGTGGTAGCCGCCGAGCAGGACTCCCTGGCCGACCGTGGCGTCGCACAGGTCGAGCACCTCGCGGAGCCTGACCCCGGTGGGGGTCTCCACGACCGCCGGACGGCGTGCGGAGCCGCTGACGCTCAGCAGCACCGTTCCCGGCTCGGAGGGGATGCCCACCGACGAGTACATGTCGACGCCCAGCATCGCCATCAGGGCGAGCTGCGCGTAGGTCTCGGCGTTGGACAGCATGGTGGGCATCCCGCCCACGCCGCTGTCGCTGGAGCGGATCTTGCGGCCGGGCGGGATGGGCCGCTCGCCGTTGATGCCGCGTACCAGCGCCCCGCCCTCACCGGAGATGAAGCGGTCGGGCATGCGGACCACCCGGACGGTGTCCGTCATGCCCCGCTCGTGTATGGCGTTGAGAAGCGAGCGCTCCCCGGGACCGCCGTGGGCGACGCCCACGACGATCTCCACGGCGGACAGCGCCCGGGCCACCAGGTCGGCGCCGTCCAGGATCAGGTGCGGGGCCCGGGTGAGCAGCACCTTGTCCTTGTGCGCCGCGGGCTCCCCCTCGGTGGCGTTGACCACCACCGTGATGGGCGCTCCCCGGCGGCCCGCCGAGTCGATCACGGCTCTGAGCTTGCGGGCGAACGGGAAGCCCGCGCCGCCGCGGCCGCGCAGGTCACCCAGCTCGGCCAGCGCGATCAGGTCGTCGATCGGCAGCCGGGGCATGTGACCGTGCACCCGCCTGTGGGTGTCGTAGTCGAGCCTCGGCGAGCTGTCGAGGCCGGCGGTCAGGCGGCCTGGCCCGATCCGGTACACGTCCTGGACTCCGTACGTGGTCATCGCCGTACCTCCTTTCTCAACGTCACCCAGAACTCCTCGTCGAACACGTCGTCCACGCGGATCTGCTCGGCCTTGCGGCCGATGTTCGCGGGACGGGCGACGACGGGGCCGTCCTTCGGTCCGACGGTCACGACCAGCCGTATGAGCAGGGCGAGCGCCACCGCGGCGAGGGAGGCGACGTAGCACATGGTGACCCAGCCGGCCGCGGACCGTCCCGCCGTGAGCCCGTGCACGATGGCGACGGGCCAGGAGACGTAGGCCATGACATGGAGCACCCGCCACAGCCAGGGCCATTTGACGCCCACGAACCGTCCGCGGAAGGCGCCCGTGGCCGCCACCAGCAACATCAGATCGGAGGCGACGGTGCCGAGGCCGATCGCGAAACCGGCTCCGCCGAACGGCAAGAACGCGGAAGCGGGGGCCACGCGCCCTCTCACTATCTGCAGGATCACGTGCGTGATCAGGGATCCGACCGCCACTACGGCGAACGCCCTGTGCAGGCCCTGCATGAACACGCGGTGCCGTACCGCGAGGATCAAGCGATCGGTGGCGGCCAGTCCGACCACCACCGTCCCAGTCAGTCCAAGGAGAGTGAACACCCCCGCGTAGAAGATGAGGAACTGCTGTACTGCCACGAGGACCGATGCTCCGAGGAGAGCGGTCCCCGCCAGAAGCGACGTGGACGTGAACAGTCCGACCACGATTGGGGCCCGTGATCGAGTCCGTTGCGGAGCTCGTCGATGTCGCGTTTGATTCATCCCGTCCTCCGCCAGATAACGCGGTACCGGCATAAACCGGACAACGTGCCGCTGGGTGCCTACCGGGATCTATCGGGACATTTGCGCGCGCGATCACACTAGCGCCTCTGCAGCCCCCCTGGTACCAGAACGTTACAGAAATTCGGCGCGCTTGAATTTTGCACTATCCGGAGTAAATACCTCCTGGACAGACCGGACAAACGATGCCAAACCCCCATTAACCACCCGAAAATAAGTGGTCTGGCCTGGGGGATCCGCTCTAACGTTTGACGACGTGGAGACTCTCAGCCGTCGTACGGTCACCGATTCCGCCGGCCACCCGGTGCTCAGCTACGTCGAGGGCACCCGCGCCGGGCGTCCGTACGCCGACCTCGCTCAGGTGCTCGGGCCGGGCGCGGTGGAGGTCGTCCTCCGCGAGATGCCGGGCTGGGTCGTCTCCGGCGACGAGGATCTCGGCCGGCGCCTGCTGGCCGCCGGCGGGCGGCGCCTGCGGCACGCCCACGTCTACTCCCGCGACCTTCGCGCCGACCCCGCCCCGCCGGGATGGGCGGAGACGGGCTACGGCGTGGTCGCCTGTGACGCCGTCCCGGCCGAGGAGGTCTTCCCCGCCTGGCGGAGCGCCTACCCTCCCGAGCATCCGGACCACAACGTGGGCGGCGACGCCGCCGCGCTGGAACGCGATCTCGCTCCCATGCTCGCCGGCGAGTCCTACGGCCCGCTGCTCCCCTGCGGCGGCCTGCTCCTGCGGGACGACCAGGTGGCGGCCGGCGTCTTCGTCGGCGTGCTCGACGGCCATCCCCCCTTCGGCGGCCCCTGGGTCTTCGACGTCTTCCGCGCCCCCGGCCAGCGGTTCGCCGGGCTCGGCGCCGTCATGCTCCGCCGTGCCCTGGCCCTCGCCACCCTGCACGGCCTGCCCGCGCTGGGCCTCGCCGTGAGCGACGGCAACCCCGCGCGGCGCGTCTACGAACGCCTCGGGTTCCGCCACATGTTCTCGTCGATCACCGTGATCATCCCGGGTGATCCGGTGACCGCCGGCCCTCAGGAGCGGAGATAGGCGAGGACGGCGAGCACCCTGCGGTGCTGGTCGCCGTCGTCGGCGTACAGGCCGAGCTTGTTGAAGATGCTTCTGACGTGCTTCTCCACCGCGCCGTCGGTGATGACGAGCTGGCGGCCGACGGCGGGGTTGGACTTCCCCTCGGCCATCAGCCCGAGCACCTCGCGCTCCCTCGGGGTCAGCGAGCCCAGAGGGTCGTCCCTGCGACGCCGGACCATCAGCTGCGCCACCACCTGCGGGTCGAAGACGGTGCCTCCTGAGGCCACCCGGCGAAGCCCGTCGAGGAACTCCTCCACGTCGGCGACCCGGTCCTTCAGCAGGTAGCCGACCGCCCCCCGGGCGTCGGCGAGCAGGTCGTCGGCGTAGGAGACCTCGACGTACTGCGAGAGGATCATCACCGGGGAGCCCGGCACCTGGCGCCTGGCCTCGACGGCGGCACGAAGGCCCTCATCGGTGAAGCTCGGCGGCATGCGGACGTCCACGACGGAGATGTCGGGACGGTGGGCGGCGACGGACTTCACCAGAGCGTCGCCGTCGCCCACCGCGGCCACCACCTCGCAGCCGAACTCCTCCAGCAACCTGACCAGGCCTGATCGGATGAGAACGGCGTCATCGGCCACGACTACCCGCACGGAACCTCCGCAATGATCAATGTCGGCCCGCCTGCCGGGGACTGCACGATCAGCTCGCCGTCCACCGCGCGCAGCCGATCGGCCAGACCGGCGAGGCCGTGGCCCTTGGCGACGTGTGCGCCGCCGACCCCATCATCGCCGATGCTGAGCAGCAGCGTGTCACCCACGCGGCTGAGCGACAGCGTGCACAGCTCGGCCCTGCTGTGCTTGGAGATGTTGGTCAGCGTCTCGGCGGCCACGTAGTAGATGGAGTTCTCGACGACGGCGGTGTACCTCTCGGACGTCTGCACGTCCAGCTCGACCGGGATGATGCAGCGGCCGGCGAGCGCGGCGAGCGCGGGGACGAGACCTCGGTCGCTCAGGATCGGCGGCGCGATGCCGCGTGACAGGGCCCGCAGCTCGTCGAGCGTCTCGCGGGTCGCCGTGATCGCCTCCGACAGCGTCGCGTGAGCCCCCTGCGGGTCCTTCTGGAGCTGGCGCTGGGCACGGGAGAGCTCCATCGCGAGGTACACAAGGCGCTGCTGCGGCCCGTCGTGGATGTCCCGCTCCAGCCTGCGCAGGGCGCTGGCCTCGGCCGACACCGCGGCGGCCCGTCCCTCGGTGAGGTCGTCGATGCGCTCGTGCAGCTCGGCGACCCCGGTGAGCAGGGCCCTGCCGAGCCCGGCCTGGAGCAGGGCGCCGCCCCGGACGATGCCCGGAAGGGTGATGGCGAAGACCGCGCCGATGACCAGGTAGAACGCGCTGTCGGTGAGGTAGCCCCTGCCGAACCCGAGCAGCTCGGGCAGCTGGGTGTTGCCGGGGATGTTGGAGATGATCCAGCCGTACAGGGGGTACAGCAGGCCCGCCACGGTCACCGCCCACCAGGTCACGGTCACCACGAACGTCACGATCGCGATCGGGAAGACCACGACGCCGTGCAGCAGGTCGAGCCAGGACTGGCCGTTGGCCAGCGGCTGGATCAGCCTGCGCGCCCAACCGGCCGTCTCCGGGGGCTTCTTGTACCGAGGACGGGCCACCGGGCGGCCGAGGATCTCGGGGAGCCAGCGCCGCTCCACGTCGGCGAAACCCCGTGCGATCAACATGGTCACGGCCAGGATGGGAAGCCCGATCCAGACCACCACGGTGCCGAGCCCCGCGGCGAATCCGGCGACCAGCAGGGTGAAGCTCAAGATGGCGAGGGGCAGGCCGAGCAAGGTGTAACGGGTGTCGGCGCCAAGGTGCTTGAGGAGGGATCTCATGCCGACCAAATTACGAGCGCCACCGGGGCCCGTTCGAGCCCGTGCGCCGGTCTCACCGGGGTAGTGCCAGCCCTACCCGAAACAGTCATGTGATCTCCCGTGAAGAAACCCGTATGCGTCACTGCGCCGGCATGGCCGCCGGCGCGAACCTCGAGCCATCGGATTTTCCCCTGATTTGCCGTCGAGCTTCCCCCTGACGATACGAGGTGCGCCGTGCCGGCACTGCTCGACAGACCCCCGATCACCACTCCCCAGGCCCAGGTGACGGGCGGAGGCGTCACCCGCCACGCCTCCGCCCCCGCACGCCATCGGCCGCCGGGGCGCGACCTTTTCATCGACCTGCTCCGCCTTTTCGGCATCGCCGTGGTGCTGGAGCACTGGAGCATCCCGGTCCTTTCCTCGGATCGGGCGCCGGGCTCAGTGATCGGCCGCGAGCCAGACGTAGCCCGCGAACCGGCCGGTCAGCCGCTCCCTGCGATGGGAGTAGAGGCCGGCCGTCTCCATCGTGCAGCGGTCGTCGTGCCGCACTTCGGTCACGCCGGCCCGCGCGAGCTGGGCCGCGATGCCCGCCCGCAGGTCGAGCGCGGGCGTGCCCTCGCGGCTCACCGACCACGCCTCCGGCAGCGCCTGGCACATCTCCCGGCGCAGCTCGTCCGGCACCTCGTAGCACTTGCCGCACGCCAGCGGGCCGACCAGCGCGATCAGGCCGGCGGCCCCGTGCGAGCGCATCGCCTCCACCAGCGCGGTCACCACGCCCGCCGCCGTGCCGACCCGGCCCGAGTGGGCGCCGCCGACCAGGCCCGCGACCGGGTCGGCGAGCAGGACGGGCGCGCAGTCGGCGGCGAGCACGGCGAGCCCGAGGCCCGGCCGGTCGGTGAAGACGCCGTCCAGCGCGGGGGGATCGTCCCCGAATGGCCCGGCCACGTAGCTCACGTCGCGGCCGTGGACCTGCCGCATGAACACGACGCCGCCGGGGTCGAGGCCGAAGTCCTTCGCGGTGCGCGCGCGGTTCTCGGCGACGGCCGAGGGATCGTCGCCGACCGACCCGCCGAGGTTGCGCGTGCCGTACGGCCCGGCGCTCACCCCTCCGTGGCGGTCGGTGAACGCCATCCTGACCCGGTCGATCGCAAGCACGCCGACAGTTTACCCAGCGCGCTCCCCTTGATCAGCGCCGGCTTCCGGCCCCCGGCCCTGCCGGCGGCGGGTCGGAGGTGCGTTCCGCCGCCATCCGCTCCGAGCCGGCCCGCACTCCGGCGGCGGGTCAGAGGTGCGTCCCCGCCGCCATCGGGGAGACGTCGATGCGGCCGTCGTCGCAGGGGGCGGCATTGAAGGGGATCTCCAGGTGGGCGTCTACCTCGTCGGGCGGCAGGATGATCAGCCGCGCCGACTCCGGGCACCTGGTCTCGCGCCCGGTGGGCACCACGGTCCAGTGCATCTTGGCGTAGGCCCCGGCTCCCGGGCGTAGGGTGATCCGGCGCAGCGGGGTCCCGTCCCTGCGCGTCCTGGTGCGCAGTACGTCGCCCCTGCCGTCGATCATGATGAGCCCGACGTAGCCGTACACCCAGCAGGTCTTGGCGGACGTGTTGGTGAGCACCAGGGGCGCGTACCGCTGGCCCGCGCCGGGGCCGACGGCGCCGACGCGCGCGGCCAGCGATCCGGTGTGGCACCGCCTTGCGGCGGCCGAGCCCGCAGCGGAACCGGCCGAGCCCACGGACGAACCGGCCGATTCCGCGGAGGAGCCGGCGGCCCGCACTCCCCGCGAGGCGACGGCGGAGCCCGTGGTCGCCGCTCCGGTGACGGACGCGGCCGTACGGGCGGGCGCCGCGGGCTCCTGCCCGGAGGTCGCGGAGGTCGCGGAGGACACGGAGGACGCTGGACCGCAGGCAGCCGACACGGTCACCACTCCCGCCACCACGGCCGACACGAGGGCGAGCCGTCTGGCGTCGTTGGATGGCTTCATACCGTGTTAGACGTACCTCGCGCGGCTTTTGTTCGGAGGCTCTCGTAGAGCGCCTGGGTGCGGGCGGCGATGGCGGGCCACGAGAAGTGCTCGACGGCCCGCTGCCGGCCGGCCTTGCCCATCGAGGCTGCCAGCTCGGGGTCCGACAGCACGGCGTTGACCCGCTGGGCGATGGCGTCCGCGAACGCCTCCCGATCGCGTGGCTCGCCGTCCGTCCCCTGGTCGATCGGCACGAGCAGGCCGGTCGAGCCGTCGGCGACGACCTCGGGGATGCCGCCGGTCGCGGTGGCCACTACGGCGGTCTCGCAGGCCATGGCCTCCAGGTTCACGATGCCCATCGGCTCGTACACCGACGGGCACACGAACACGGTGGCGTGGGTGAGGATCTGGATGACCTCGGTCCTCGGCAGCATCTGGGAGATCCAGATCACCCCGGCCCTGCTCTCGCGCAGCTCCTCGACCAGCCCGGCGACCTCGGCGGCGATCTCGGGGGTGTCGGGCGCGCCCGCGCAGAGCACGAGCTGGGCGTCCGGGGCGAAGGACCGCGCCGCGCGGAGCAGGTGGACCAGCCCCTTCTGCCGGGTGATGCGCCCGACGAAGACCACGTACGGCCTGGCGGGGTCGATGCCGTGCGCGAGCAGGACCTCGGTGCCCCGGTCCGGCGCGTACTCGCCCGTGTCGATGCCGTTGTGAATCACGGTCACGCGGTCGGGCGCGATCTCGGGGTAGCAGGTGAGCACGTCGCGCCGCATGCCCTCGGACACCGCGATCACCGCGTCCGCGCCGAGCAGGGCGGTGCGCTCGGCCCAGGACGACAGGGTGTAGCCGCCGCCGAGCTGCTCGGCCTTCCACGGGCGCAGGGGCTCCAGGCTGTGGGTGGTGACCACGTGCGGCGTGCCGTACAGCATCTTGGCGACGTGCCCCGCGAAGTTGGCGTACCAGGTGTGGCTGTGCACCACGTCGGCCCCCTCGCAGGCCGACGCCATCTCCAGGTCGACGCCGAGCACCTGCAGAGCCGGGTTCGCGGTCTCCAGGCCGCCGGGGACGCGGTAGGCGTCCACCCCGCCCTCGTCGCGCCGGGCGCCGAAGCACCGGACCCGCACATCGGCCAGGCTCCGCAACTCCCTGGCGAGGTACTCGACATGGACCCCGGCTCCGCCGTACACCTCGGGCGGGTATTCACGGCTCAGTAGATCGACGCGCATGGGTAAACCTTAGCGTTTGTCGGTGTTTCGGCAGGTTTAGCAGGGTAAAGCCGGGTAACGTCCTCTCATGACGACGCCCAGAATCCTCGCTATCGTGCTGGCCGGTGGCGAGGGAAAGCGGCTGATGCCGCTCACAGCCGACCGTGCCAAGCCGGCGGTGCCTTTCGGAGGAATCTACCGCCTGGTCGACTTCGTTTTGTCGAACCTGACCAACGGCGGCTACCTCAAGATCGTCGTCCTGACCCAGTACAAGAGCCACAGCCTCGACCGGCACGTCACCCGCACCTGGCGGATGTCGACCATGCTCGGCAACTATGTGACGCCGGTTCCGGCGCAGCAGCGGCTCGGCCCGCGCTGGTTCGCCGGGTCGGCCGACGCCCTCTTCCAGAACCTCAACCTCATCTACGACGAGCTGCCCGAGCACTGCATCGTCTTCGGCGCCGACCACATCTACCGCATGGACCCCCAGCAGATGGTCCAGCAGCACATCGACTCGGGGGCCGAGGTCACCGTCGCGGCGATCCGCCAGCCCCTGTCGCTGGCCGACCAGTTCGGCGTGATCGAGACCGACCCCGCCGGGCGCAGGATCGTGGCCTTCCGGGAGAAGCCCACCGACGCCATCGGCCTGCCGGACGCCCCCGACCAGGTCTACGCCTCGATGGGCAACTACATCTTCAAGACCCAGGCGATGATCGACGCGCTCAGGGAGGACGCGCTCGACCCCAGCAGCAAGCACGATCTGGGCGGCAACATCATCCCGATGTTCGTGAAGTCGGGCGGCGCCGAGGTGTACGACTTCGCCGACAACGTCGTCCCCGGCTCCACCGGGCGCGACCGTGGCTACTGGCGCGACGTCGGTACCCTCGACGCGTACTACGACGCGCACATGGACCTCGTGTCGGTGCACCCGGTGTTCAACCTGTACAACGACCGCTGGCCGATCTACACCGGCCACGACCCGCTGCCGCCCGCCAAGTTCGTGCACAACGACGGCGACCGCGTGGGGTACGCCGTCGACTCGCTCGTCTCGCCCGGCGTGATCGTCTCGGGGGGCGTCGCCTCGCGGTCCATCCTGTCGCCCGGCGTGGTGCTGCACTCCCACTCCCAGGTCGAGGACTCGGTCCTCATGGGGTCCGTCAAGGTCGGCAGGGGCGCCATCGTCCGGCGGGCGATCATCGACAAGAACGTGGTCATCCCCGACGGCGCCCGGATCGGGCTCGACCTGGAGTACGACCGCTCCCGGTTCGCCGTGACCAGGGAAGGCGTGGTCGTGATCGGCAAGAACGAGGTCATCGAGAGGTAACGTCCCGAGCTCGGGGGCCGCCTCTGAGATCTAGTGTTCGGCAAGCGATTTCACGACCGCCCGTGGGCAAGATATTGCCAGATAGGGGTAGGGCATCAGGTATGACCGAAACCACGCGTGGACCCGATGACATGGGCGATGACGAGCAGTTGACCGAGATTGAGGAATGGACCGATAACCTGCCCATCGGCCACGAGATCGCCGAGGACGATCCCGAGGACCGCGACGGCATCTCGCGCCGGGTGTGGCAGGAGGCGCCCGAGCGCGGTCGCGTGCCCCGCGAGGAACACCGGTTCGTCGCTCCGGACGAGGGCGCTCACCCCGACGTGGACTCCGAGGAGTATGCCCAGGAGATCGGGCCGGACGACGGCGACCTCTCCGCCGAAGAGCGGGCGATGCACATCGAGTCCGACTAGCCCGCCGGACCCTGCCGGGCCCAGGGCCGGCAAGCCCGCGCTTGATCCGCCCTGCCCGGCCGAGGCCGTCCTTCTCGCGCTAAGGTCCCGATGTGCGAAGATCACGGCCATTCTGGCGGTTGACCCCGGCGGAACGACAAGTGTGGGACGCCTATCCCTCGGGCGCGTGGGTCGACCTGCGCACCGGTGACGACAGGCTCGACGACCCGGCGGAGGCCGTGCGCTGGGGGCGGGAGCGCACCGTCCGCGCGGGCCTCATCACCGCGCTCATGCTCGGAGCGCACCCCGCGGGGCCCGGGCAGGTGGCGGGGCTCCGGCTCGCCGGGGCCCGCGTCGTCGGCGACATCAACCTCTCGGACGCGACGATCCCCACGAAGCTCCACATGCTGAGCTGCCACCTGTCCGGCGTCGTGTCCCTCACCGACGCGACCGTCAAGGGCATCCGGTTCCGCGGCTGCGACATGCAGCGCGTCCGGGCCGCCCGCTGCACGATCGACGGGCTCCTGGAGCTGAACTCGTGCACGGTCCACGCGGGAGTGCGGCTCGACAACGCCCGCATCACCGGCCAGTTACGCCTCAGCCGCTCCCGGCTGTCCGCGCCCGACGGGCCCCGCTCCACCTCCGAGAGCTTCAAGGAGGACAGGAGCAGGCCGCTCAGCGAGACCGAGAAGCGCGAGCGGGGGTGGGACCAGAACCACTGGGCGCTGTGGGCCGGAGGCCTGACCGTCGACGGCGGCGCCTTCTGCCGCGACCTGCGGACCGTCGGCGGGCTCAGGCTGATCGGCGCCCATTTCAACAGCGGCCTCTACCTCCAGCGGGCGGTGATCCAGAGCACCGGCCCCCAGGCCGTGAACGCCGACCACATGCAGGCGACGAGCGTGGAGTTCAGCGCCGGGTTCACCGCCGACGGCACCGTACGGCTGCGCGGCGCGCGGGTGACCGGAGTGCTCTCCTTCGACCAGGCCGTGCTGAGCGCCCCCGACCGCTGCCTGCATCTCAGTCACATGCAGGCCGACGAGCTCATCCTGCGCCCGGCGTCCGCGCGGGGGGAGGTCAACCTCGGCTACTCGCGGATCGGGGTCCTGCTCGACCATCCCACCGCCTACCCCGGGCACGTGCGCCTGAACGGCCTCACCTTCGAGTCGCTGCGCGGCGACACCTCGTTCGCGGACCGCCTGGCGTGGGTGGGCCGTGACCCGGAGGGCTACCGGCCGCAGCCCTACGAGCACCTCGCCGCGTGGTACCGCAGGATCGGCCACGACCAGGACGCGCGCGCCGTCCTGCTCGCCAAGCAGCGGGCCCGGCGCTCCACGATGCGCGTCCCTGGACGGCTCGCCGGATACCTGCTCGACCTGGTCGTCGGGTACGGGCACCGCCCCTGGCTCGCCGGGGTGTGGTTCGGCCTCCTGCTCGCCGTCGGGACGGCGGTCTTCGCCACCCATCCCCCCGCCCAGGTGGGGCTGGACGAGCGGCGGATCTTCCACCCCTTCCCCTACACGCTCGACCTGCTGGTCCCGGTGAGCGTCTTCGAGCAGCGGGGCGCCTGGGAGCCGGTGGGCTGGACGCAGTGGCTGGCGAACATCCTCATCGCGTCGGGCTGGATCCTCGCCACGGCGCTCATCGCGGGCGGCACCCGCGTGCTTCGGCCGCAGAGCAACTGACTATCCCGCCACCCGGCCGGAGGGAAGATCACCGATCCGGTCGGACGGGAGGTCGCCCACCCGGCCGTTCGGCAGGTCGCCCACCCGGCCGGAGGGAAGGTCGTCCACCCGGAACCGGGGCAGCGCCTGGGGGTGGTTCTCCCGGATGTAGGTGACCAGGTGCTCGCGGATGTCGCACTTCAGGTCCCACACGCTCGGCGCGTCCGAGGCGCTCATCAGCGCCCGCAGCTCCACCAGGCCGTTCGGCTGGACGTCGGTCACCTGGAGGGTCCAGTCCTTCTGGTCCCACAGCGGGTGCTCGCGCAGGCGCCGGTACAGCTCCGTCCTGAGCTCCTCGATGGGCACCGACCAGTCGACGCGGAGCATCACGTGCCCGATGACGCGGCTCCCGTGCCGCGTCCAGTTCTCGAACGGGGTGGTGGTGAAGTGCGAGACCGGCAGGATCAGCCGCCGCTCGTCCCAGAGCCGCAGGACGACGTACGTCAGGGTCAGCTCCTCGATGCGCCCCCACTCACCGTCGACCACCACCACGTCGTCCAGCCTGATGGCGTCGCTGAAGACGAGCTGCAGGCCGGCGATGAGGTTGCTCAGCGTGGACTGGGCGGCGACGCCCGCCACCACGCCGGCGATGCCCGCCGAGGCCAGCAACCCGGCGCCGAGCGCCCGCACGGCCGGGAAACTGAACAGCATCGCCCCCGCGGCCACGACGATCATGACGGCGGCGGCCACCCGCCGCACGAGGGTGATCTGCGTGCGGATGCGGCGCGCCTTGCGGTTGCCGTCGCCCTCGATCGTGCCGAGCCGGGCGAGCACGACGTCCGTCACCGCGTACGCGGCCTGTATCACCAGCCAGGCCACGCACGCGATCAGCAGCACGGTGATGGCCTGCTCCACCGCGTAGGAGGCGGCCTTGCCGGTCATGCCGGGCGCGAACACGGTGTTGAACGCGACCAGGCCGGCCGTCGCGAACCCCGGCCAGGTGCAGCGCTCGACGATCGGGCCCGCCAGCGAGAATCGGCCGTTGACCCGGCGGGATCTCAGCAGCCGCCTGAGCAGCTCCACCGCGACGATCGCCGCCAGCACGGCGACCACCAGGACTAACCAGTTGACTGCTGATGCCACGGACGACGCCTCCTTCGTCGTCTTTACTACCGTGTGACGCTGAATGGGGGAAATCAGGGTGTTCAGAAGGCCTCGTCCAGGCTCACGCTGCCCTCCACCGCCACCTGGTACGCCGAGACCCTGCGCTCGAAGAAGTTCGCCAGCTCCTGCACGTCCTGGAGTTCCATGAAGGCGAACGGGTTGGCCGTGCCGTACCGGATGGGCATCCCGAGCCGCGCCAGGCGCCGGTCGGCGACGTACTCCAGGTACTCCCGCATCTGGTCGGCGCTCATGCCGGCCAGGCCGTCACCGCACAGGTCGCGGGCGAACGCCAGTTCGGCGGCCACCGCCTCCTCGACCATCGTGGTCACCAGCGCGCCCAGCTTGTCGTCGAACAGCTCCGGCTCCTCCGCGCGCACGGTGTCCACGACCGAGAAGGCGAACTCCATGTGCATGGACTCGTCGCGGAACACCCAGTTCGTCCCCGTGGCCAGCCCGCCCAGCAGTCCGCGCGAGCGCAGCCAGTACACGTAGGCGAAGGCGCCGTAGAAGAACAGGCCCTCGATGCAGGCGGCGAAGCAGATCAGGTTGAGCAGGAACGCCCTGCGGTCGTCCCGGTCCTCCAGCCGGCTGAGGCCGTTGATCGAGTCGATCCACCGGAAGCAGAACTCCGCCTTGTCCCTGATCGACGGGATGTGCTCGACCGCCGCGAACGCCTTGGCCCGCTCGTCGTGGTCGGGAAGGTAGGTGTCCAGCAGGGTGAGGTAGAACTGGACGTGCACGGCCTCCTCGAAGAGCTGCCGCGAGAGGTACAGCCGCGCCTCGGGTGCGTTGACGTGCTGATACAGGTTGAGCACAAGGTTGTTGGCCACAATGGAGTCGCCGGTCGCGAAGAACGCCACCAGGCGGTTGATCAGGTGCCGCTCCTCCGGGCTCATCTTCGCCAGGTCGGCCAGATCCGACTGGAGATCCACCTCCTCGACCGTCCAGGTGTTGCGGATCGCGGCCCGGTACCGCTCATAGAACTCCGGGTACCGCATCGGCCGCAACGTCAGGTCCATTCCGGGGTCGAGCAGCATCACTGGCAGGCCTCACAGATCTCGGGGTTCTCAAGGGAACACGCGACGGCGTCGGGGTCGGCCACGAGCACCGGAACGGGCGCCGCGCCGGACGGGGACGGCGGGGATACCACCCTGGACTCGGCCGCCACGGTGGTCTGCGCGATGCGCGTCGCCGGGCGCGAGCGCAGGTAGTAGGTGGTCTTCAGCCCCGATCGCCAGGCATAGGCGTACATCGACGACAGCTTGCCGATGGTCGGGGTGGCCATGAAGAGGTTGAGCGACTGCGACTGGTCGATGTACGGCTGGCGCGCGGCGGCCAGGTCGATCAGCGCCTTCTGCGGCAGCTCCCACGCGGTGCGGTACAGGGCTTTCAGGTCCTCGGGGACCGAGGCGATCTCGCCCACGGACCCGTCGGCGCGCTTGACCGCGTCCCTGATCTCCGGCGTCCACAGCCCGCGCTCCTGGAGGTCTCGTACCAGGTAGCGGTTGACCTGCAGGAACTCGCCCGAGAGCGTCTCGCGCTTGAACACGTTGGACACCTGCGGCTCGACGCACTCGTAGCATCCGGCGATCGAGGCGATGGTCGCGGTGGGGGCGACGGCCAGCAGCAGCGAGTTGCGCAGGCCGGTGACCGCGATGCGCTCCCGCAGCTCCGCCCACTCGGCGGGGTGCACGGGGCCGGCCGCCGGGAAGTGGTCGAGGTGCAGCACTCCCCCGGCCGCGCGCGTGTCGGCGTACGACGGATGGGCCCCGTGCGCCTCGGCGAGGCTCGCGGACTCCCAGTACGCGGCGAGCGCCATCTCCTCGGCGATCCGCGTGGACAGCGCGAGCGCCTCCGGCGAGTCGAAGGGGAGCCGCAGCGAGAAGAAGACGTCGGCGAGGCCCATCACGCCGAGGCCGATCGGCCGCCAGCGCCTGTTCGCGGCCCCGGCCTCGGGCGTCGGGTAGTACCCGCGGTCGATGGACCGGTCGAGGAAGCGGACCGCCGTCGCCACCGTGGAGCGGAGCCGCGCCCAGTCGAGGTCGCCGTCCACGAGGTGCGCGGCGAGGTTGACCGAGCCGAGGTTGCACACGGCGGTCTCGGCGTCGCTGGTCACCTCCAGGATCTCGGTGCAGAGGTTGGACAGGTGGATGACGTTCTCCGGCCTGGCCGTCTGGTTGGAGGCGCGGTTGGCGGCGTCCTTGAACGTCATCCAGCCGTTCCCCGTCTGCGCGAGGGTGCGCATCATGCGGCCGTACAGGGTCCTCGCCGGCAACTGGCGGACGTACCGCCCGGCGGCCTCGGCCTCCCGGTACCTGGCGTCGAACTCCTCGCCCCACAGGTCCACCAGCTCGGGGACGTCCTTGGGGTCGAACAGCGACCACACGCCGTCGTCCTCGACCCGGCGCATGAACTCGTCGGGGATCCAGTTCGCCAGGTTGAGGTTGTGGGCGCGGCGGGCGTCCTCGCCGGTGTTGTCGCGCAGCTCCAGGAACTCCTCGACGTCGGCGTGCCACGGTTCGAGGTAGACGCAGGCCGCGCCCTTGCGCCGCCCGCCCTGGTTCACGGCCGCGACGCTGGAGTCGAGCGTGCGCAGCCACGGCACGATGCCGTTGGACAGGCCGTTGGTCCCCCTGATCAGCGAGCCGCGTGACCGCACCCGGGTCCAGGAGACCCCGATGCCTCCGGCGTACTTCGACAGCCTGGCGATCTGCCCGTACCGCTCGTAGATGGCCTCCAGCTCGTCGCGGGGCGAGTCGAGCAGGAAGCACGACGACAGCTGCGGGCGCCGCGACCCGGAGTTGAACAGCGTCGGTGAGCTGGGCAGGTACGACAGCGTCGAGATCAGCCGGTAGAGCTCGGCGACCTCGGCCACCGTGTCCGCGAGCCCGCAGGCCACGCGCAGGAAGAAGTGCTGCGGCGCTTCGAGCACGCCCCGGGTGACGGGGTGGCGCAGCAGGTAGCGGTCGTAGACCGTGCGCAGCCCGAAGTACTCGAACCGGGCATCTCCCTCGGGGTCGACCAGGTCGTCCAGCAGGGCCGCGTTGGCCCGCACGAACTCGGCCAGCCCGTCCTGGATCAGCCCCGCGTGGTGCGTGGCGGCGATCGACTCCGAGAACGTCCGTACCCCGTGCGCCGCCGCCTCCTCCGCGATGTCCTCGGCCAGCAGCCCGGCGGCGACCCGGGAGTTGGCGGGGTCGGTGACGACCCGGGCGGCGGCCTCCTCGATGGCCAGGCGCCTCTCCCCGGCCTGGTACGGCAATTCGCGTGTCAGGGTCACGTGCTCTCCTCGTAGCGCTCGGTAGCCCGTGAAGAGGGCACGCGTCGGAGCACGACCGGCGGGCCTTGCCGAGCGGGCACGCCGGATACCCCGTCCGCTGCCCTCCCTCGAGGCCTGGACGACATGTCACCGGCAGGTCTTCGGACTCGCGGGCGTCTTCTCACGCCTAGTGGCCGTCGCTTCCCAGGCCGCGTGCGGCCCAGTGCTGATGTGACGGCGGTCGTTCCCGCTCACCGCTGCGGGGCAGCCCCGGAATCACACCGGGTTCCCTCTTACCTCGCCCCGACGAGCGAACCAGCAACGATCAGGATCCTACATGTAGTGGACGCTGCCGCAACAACCCCTACAGGTTGTGTCAGGGGCCATCATGTGGAACCCCTTGAGCCCCTACCACACGCGCGGGGCGAGCTCGCCGGGGCCTGGTTATCACACGCGCAGGCCGAGGTCGCCGAGCGCGCGGCTCAGCCGGGCGGACTCCACGCGCAGCCACTGCCGGAATTCCTCGCCCTCCAGGTACAACGGGGTCCAGCCGTTCCGCGCGCACAGTTCCCTCCAGCGCGCCGAGTCCGCGACGTCGTGGCACAGGCGGATGAGGGCGGCCCGGTCGTCGTCGGCCAGGTCGCCCACGCCGAGGAGGCCGCGCCAGTTGGCGCAGGACAGGTGCACGTCGCACTCCAGCAGCGTCGGGGCGTCGAATCCCTGGATGCGGTCGGGCGAGGAGACCGCGAGCACGTGGAGCTCTCCGGCCCGTACGCGCTCCCGCACCCCGGCCTGACTGCCGAGCGCGGCGGCCACCTGGCCGCCCGTGAGCGCGGTGACCGCCTCGGCGCTGGTCGGGTAGGCCACATACCGCAGCAGGCGTGCGTCCAGGCCGAGGCTCTGGGCGAGCATGCCGAACAGCACGTGGTCCATCCCGCCCTCGGCCCTGCCCGCCACCGCCAGCCTGGCCGGGTCGCGCCGCATGGCGTCGGCGAACGCGCCGAACGACCCGAGGCGCGAGGACACCGGGACGACCAGCACCTCCCACTCACCGCAGAGCCTGGCCAGCGGCGTGGTGCTCGCGAAGGCGCCCGCGGGCCGGACGGTGCGCACGGTGCCGACCAGCCCGGGCTCGGCCATGAGGATCTCGTCGGCGCCGCGCGCGCGGGCGAACTCCGTCAGCGCGACGTGCGGCGGGCGGTTGACCACCCGCACCTGGCCGGCCAGGGCGGCCCGCTCGGCCGCGCCCGCGAGGGTCCGCGCGACCCGGTCCGACTCGCCGCCGTACGGCCCTGGGACGACCATCGAGAGCCACGTCGAGGAGAGCGTGCGCGAACCGGTGGTGCTCCCGCATCCGGCGGCCAGCGCGACGAGCCCGGCGCCGAGCGCGAGCACCTCCCGACGACGCATGACTCATGCCCTTTCCCCCGATATATGACTAAATGCCCAGTTCAAGGCATTTCCACACGAGGTGCGTCGGGCGGTGCGCCCGGTCGTGTAATCATGTGACCCGGACGGCGGTGGCGGAGGGCGAGGATTTGGACGTGGGCGAGCAGGAGGGGACGGCACCCACGGGCAAGGAGGTCAGGGCTCTCCTGCGGGAGTCCGAACGCCTTCTCGCCGCGGCGCGCACACTGCTCGCCGACCACGCGCGCGTCCGCGCCGACGTACAGCGGGCGCTGTCGTCGCTGCGGGCCGGCCTCGCGCGAGACGAGCTGGGCTCCATCCCCGTGGCCCGGCTGAAGGACGTCACCGACGGGCGGCTGCGCCTCGGGGCCCTCGAACAGGCCGGTTACACGACGGTCCAGAGCGTCCTGGACGCCACGCCGTACGCGCTGCAACTGGTTCCCGGGATCGGCGCCCGCACCGCGGCCCAGGTGCGCGCCGCCGCCGGGCAGATCGCCCGCGCGGCCGAGGAGACCGTCGCGATCCGCGTCGACGTCGAGAGGCAGGACCCCGGCACCACGGCCCTGCTCGTCGCGCTGAACCGCCTGGTGACCGCCGGCCCCGACCTCCCGCGTGCCCGCGACGCCGCCACGGGGACCGTCGAGAGGCTGACGCCGCTGATGCCCGCCGCCCGGCCCGCGCAGGGCTGGCTGCGGATGGCGCTCACCGGCCGGCAGGGCCGTGAACAGGCGCGGGACGCCGTCGCGCGGATCGGCGCCCTGCTCGCGCAGGCCGGCTCCGAGGGCACGCGACTGCTGCTCGCCCAAGCCGCCGTCGACCTGCTCCGCCCGCCCGTGAGCGCCGTCGAGGCGTGGATCGACTTCGAGATCCGCGCCCCCGAGTACTACAACCTGCTCGCCGAGATCGCGGCGCTCGAACCCGACCGTGTCGCGTCCGAGGGCTTCCTGCCGAACGAGGTGTCCGCGCGGGTCAACGCGCAGGCGCTCGACGACACCCACCGCAGGGTCTCGCTGCGCGGCTACCAGGCGTTCGGCGCGCGCTTCGCCCTCGCCCAGCGGCGGGTGATCCTCGGCGACGAGATGGGCCTGGGGAAGACCATCCAGGCCATCGCCGCGCTCGCCCACCTGAAGGCGGAGGGCCGTACGCACTTCCTGGTCGCCTGCCCGGCCAGCGTGCTGATCAACTGGACCCGCGAGATCGAGAGCCGCAGCACCCTCACGGCCTACAGGGTCCACGGCCCCGAGCGTGCCGCCGCGCTCTCGGAGTGGACCCGGCGCGGCGACGTGGCCGTGACCACGATCGACGGGCTGCACCGGCTGGAGGTCCCCGGCGACGTGGCGCTCGGGATGCTCGTCGTCGACGAGGCGCACTACGTGAAGAACCCCGCCGCCCGCCGGTCCCAGGCCGTCGCCGGGTGGTGTGAGCGTACCGATCGGGTGCTCTTTCTCACCGGCACCCCGATGGAGAACCGCGTCGAGGAGTTCCGCAGCCTGGTCGGGCACCTGCGGCCCGAACTGGTCCCCGAAATCCGCGGAAGCGACGCGGCGGCCGGCCCGCAGGCGTTCCGCAGGGCCGTCGCCCCCGTCTACCTGCGCCGCAACCAGCAGGACGTACTCACAGAGCTGCCCGACCTGGTCCACGTGGACGAGTGGGAGGAGCTCAGCACGGCCGACACCGACGCCTACCGTAAGGCCGTGGCCGCGGGGAACTTCATGGCCATGCGCCGCGCCGCCTACGCCGACCCCGAGAAGTCGGCCAAGCTCGAACGCCTGCGCGAGATCGTCGGCGAGGCCGAGGGCAACGGCCTGAAGGTCGTGGTCTTCTCCTACTTCCGCGACGTACTGGCCGCCGTACACGACACCCTGACCGGCACGACCGCCCCTGACAGCCAGGCTGTCACGACCCACCGCACCGGCGACGCCACGAACACCCGCGCCGCGAACACCCGTACTCAAGGTGGCGTGAACAGCCGTGCTGACGACGCCGTGAACACCCGTGCTCGCGGTGGCATGAACAGCCGTGCTGACCGTGCCGTGAACGGCCGTGTCCATGGGCCCATCTCCGGAAGCCTCACGGCCACCCGCCGCCAGGAGATGGTCGACGAGTTCACCTCCGCCGAGGGGCACGCGGTGCTGCTCAGCCAGATCCAGGCCGGCGGCGTCGGCCTCAACCTGCAGGCCGCGTCGATCGTGATCATCTGCGAGCCGCAGGTCAAACCGACCATGGAGAGCCAGGCCGTCGCCCGGGCCCACCGCATGGGTCAGGTACGCAAGGTCCAGGTGCACCGCCTCCTGGCGGCCGACAGCGTCGACGAGCGCATGCTGGAGATCCTGCGCACCAAGAGCGGGCTCTTCGACGCCTACGCCCGGCGCAGCGACCTCGCCGAGTCGACCCCCGACGCGGTCGACGTCTCCGAGCAGTCACTGGCCCGCGAGATCGTCGAAGCCGAACAACAACGCCTATCCCTGCTCCCTGACAGCTCCTCACCCCCTCCCGCTCGCGATGGCTTCTGAGGCCCGGCCGGGCGCGGATCCCCCGTTCGGGGGACGCGGTTCCCGTCCCGGGGGAAGGTGCCGGTTCGGCCACGGCGCGACCGTGGGATGTGCGGATCTCTGTCTGAGGCGTGGTGAGCGTTCGCGCCACGGGAGATCACGCCGCCGCCGGCCTTGATCGTCGGCTGGAGGGATGAGACGTACGGCGACCGCTCAGCAGCAAGCGCCTATGGGACCCGGGTTGTGCATGCCATCGGCCAGCTGGACGCCGTGGGAGTCCCGGTCCGGCACAGCGTTCCCTATCCCGGTCAGCATCCCTGTGCACAGCAATATGGTCAGCAGGGCATGGGGTAAGCGATTGCGCATCGTGTCTCCTGAGATGTGTTGATTCCCTGTGATCGACTCGCTGTTGAGGACAAAAGTTCGCGGACATCCGGTGACGTAGGCAAGGCGACTCGCCAGGTCTCAGCTGAGGTGGCGGCAGATCTCGGCCTGCTCTTCGAGGGCACGCCGCTCGTCATGACGGTCTCCGCTCTCCCTGGCCGCCTCCAGGGCATCCCGGATGCGCGCCGACGCCTCGTCCAGCTCCCCCAGCAACCGGGCCGACCGGGCGAGCGCGACGAGCGCCTCGGAAAGCTCGGTGCCCTGCGCGCCGCCGAACCACGCCAGCGACCGTTCGAGGTGAGTGCGGGCAGCCGGGATGTCCCCGTGGGCGAGGTACGTCTCGCCCAGACGCCTGAGCACCATCGCCTGGTGTAACAGGTCACCGGTCTCGCGCGCCTGTGGCGTGAACGCGATGGGGGTACAGCAGGCGCAGGGCCGCGGAGGTGGTGGCGATATAGAGACCCAGCACGCGACGGAGCGCGGCGACCCGGCGTTCCTCAGGGTCGGTGTCCTCCGCCCGTCCCTTCGCGTACAGCCTGATCAGGTCGTGCATGGTGTAGCGGTCCGGGGTCAGGCTGTCCACCAGGCGCACGTCGAACAGTCTCTCGATCGCCTGCTGGTCGCGCAGCCACGGGCGCAGCCTGGTGATCACCTCGGCGTGCATCCCGAGACCGAGCCGCGGTAGCCGACCCCCACCGTCTCGATCGGCGCGGACGCCGGGTCACCGGGCGACATGAGCCGGCGCAACGCTCACACGTACGTCTTGAGGTTGCCCCGAGCGGAGGGCGGTGGCGCGTCGTCCCACAGGTAGTCCACGAGCCGGCCGGCCGGGATCACCCTGTTGGCGGCCGAGAGCAGGGCGGCGAGAACCTGGTGGTGCTTGGCGCGCACGACGTGGATCTCTTCGCCCTTGGCGTCGCGGATCCGCACAGGACCGAGGAGCCGGAAGTCCACCGCCGCCTCCACATTGAGACTTGAGACGCCTAGATCTTAGGCACGTCCCCCTCACACAGCAAGATCAGCGAGTCGGGCGAGTGCTCCGATCTCCAGGGCCCGTGCGGGGGTCTGCCATCCGCCGGAGGCCGCCCGCTAATGGGAGTCCTACCTGCGGCGACCTCGGGGTTTGAGCGGGGTGCCCGGCAGGGCCGGGGCGGGGAGCGGCGCGCCTTCGAAGCCCTCGACGGTGCCGAACTCCACTCCCTCCGACCACTCCTTGCGGAACCGTTCGATCTCCTCGTGGCTGCGCCCGACGAAGTTCCACCACATCACGATCTCCTCCTCGAACGGCTCGCCGCCGAGGAGCAGGACCCGGCTCGGCCGCCGGGCGCGGAAGGCCAGCTCGGAACGGCCGGACCCGAGGTAGAGGAGAGGACCGGGATCGAGACGCACCCCGTCGGCCTCCACGCCCCCGGACAGGGTCAGCGCGGCGTACTCGAAGTCCGGACGCACGGGGAGGCTGATCGTCGCCTGGTGGTCGAAGGTCATCTCGGCGCCGACCAGAGGGGTGTGGATCCGCGCCGGTGACGACAGCCCGCCGAGCTCCCCGGCGATCACGGTGACGGCGACCCCGGGCAGGTCCAGCACCGGCAGCACCGGATGGTGTTCGAAGGAGGGGGCGGCGTCGCGGGAGCCGCCGGGAAGCGCCACCCACAACTGGACCCCGTGCAGCACCGTCTCCCCCGGCGACTCCTCCGAATGGGAGATCGCGCGGCCCGCGGTCATGAGGTTCAGCTGACCGGGGCTGATCAACTGCTCGCTGCCGACGCTGTCGCGGTGCAGCACCTCGCCTTCGAGCAGCCAGCTCACCGTCTGCAGACCCGTGTGCGGGTGCGGCGGCACCCGCATGCTCGCCGGCTCGGGCCCGTAGTGGTCCACGAAGCACCAGGCCCCGACCATCCGGCGTTCCCGGTTGGGCAGGGTCCTGGTGACCTTCATGCCTCGCGGTCCGCCCAGGACCACGTCGCGGCCGGTGAGCAGGTCGCGCGCCGGCCCCTCCCCCGCCTCGCCCCGGCCGCCGCACACCGTCTCACGCGGGTCCCGCTCCAGGTTGCTCACCCGACGACTGTACGACGCGCGCGCCTCACGTCCGTACGGGCGCGGTGCTACTCGACCGTCACGCTCTTGGCGAGGTTGCGGGGCTTGTCGACGTCGCGTTCGAGGGCGACGGCCGCGTGGTAGGCCAGCAGCTGGAGGGGGATCCCGAGCAGGATCGGGTCCAGCTCGACCTCGTTCTTCGGCACCACGATCACGTCCTCCACGAGCTTGCTGTCGGGCAGGCGGTGACCCACCATGAGCACCTTGCCGCCACGGGCGCGGATCTCGCCGAGCGTGGTGAGGTTCTTGTCGAGCAGCTCGTCGTCGGGCACGATCGCCACGGTCGGCATCTCGGGGCCGATGAGCGCCAGCGGGCCGTGCTTGAGCTCGCTCGCCGGGTACGCCTCGGCGTGCACGTACGAGATCTCCTTGAGCTTCTGGGCGCCCTCGCGGGCGACCGGGTAGCCGCGCACCCGGCCGACGAACATCATGCTGGGGTGGGTGGCGTACTTGTGGGCCAGCGCCTCGATGGCGTCGCTCTGCTTGACGATCTCCTCGATCTGCTCGGGCAGCTTCCGCAGGCCCTCCACGATGCGCCGCCCGTCGGCCGGCGACAGGTCGTGGACGCGGCCGAAGTGCAGGGCGATCAGCGCGAACGCCACGGCCGTCGAGGTGAACGCCTTGGTGGAGGCCACCGAGACCTCGGGCCCCGCGTGCAGGTAGACGCCCCCATCGACCTCGCGGGCGATCGCGCTGCCGACCGCGTTGACGACGCCGAGCACCCGCCCGCCCTTGCGCTTGAGCTCCTGGACGGCGGCCAGGGTGTCGTAGGTCTCCCCCGACTGGCTCACGGCGACGTACAGCGTGTCGTGCTCGACGACGGGGCTGCGGTAGCGGAACTCGGAGGCCGGCTCGGCGTCGGCGGGGATGCGGGCCAGCTCCTCGATGAGCTGGGCGCCGATCTGGCCCGCGTAGTACGCCGAGCCACAGCCGATGATCTTGACGCGGCGGAACGCGCGGGTCTCGCGGGGGTCGAGGTTGAGGCCGCCGAGGTGGGCGATGTTGAACCGGGCGTCGAGGCGCCCGCGCAGCGTGCGCGCCACCGACTCTGGCTGGTCGGAGATTTCCTTGAGCAGGTAGTGCTCGTAACCGCCGGTGTCGTAGTGCCCGGCGTCCCAGTCGACGGTCAGCGGCTCCTTGGAGGTGGCGCGGGCGTCCATGGTGAAGGTGTGGAAGCCGTCGGCCTTGAGCACGGCCAGCTCGCCGTCCTCCAGGTGGACGACCTGGCGCGTGTAGCGGACCAGGGCGGCGACGTCGGAGGCGCAGAACATCTCCTTTTCACCGATGCCGATGACGATCGGGCTGCCGTTGCGGGCGACGACGATCTCTCCGTTGCGCTCGGCGTCCATGACGGCGATGCCGTACGTGCCGACGATGCTCTTCAGCGCCTTGCGGACCGCGTCCTCCAGGGAGTCGGTCTCCTGCGCGGTGCGGGCGATGAGGTGGGCGAGGACCTCGGTGTCGGTCTCGGAGAGGAAGACGGCGCCGTCGGCGACCAGTTTGGCGCGCAGCTCGTCGGCGTTCTCGATGATCCCGTTGTGGACGACGGCGATGCGCTCCTTGCCGTCCAGGTGCGGGTGGGCGTTGACGTCGTTGGGCACGCCGTGCGTGGCCCAGCGGGTGTGGCCGATGCCGAGGCCGCCCTTGAACCTCGCCGGCACGACCGCGGCCAGATCGGCGACCCTGCCCTTGACCTTGCGTACCTTCAGACCCTTGTTGTTCACCACGAGACCGGCCGAGTCGTAGCCTCGGTACTCCAGGCGCTGCAGACCCTCGAGCAGGATCGGCGCCGCATCCTTCGGCCCGATATAAGCGACAATTCCACACATATAGATCTCCTTGGTGCGCTAGCCGTACACAATGCGGCGGAGTTGGCGCAGGGACAGCTCTGGTGCCGCGACGCGGCGGGCGGACAGCTCGGCCGCGATAGCGGGAAAGATCTGCTCGTTGGTGAGACCTCGGGCCTTCATCTCCCCGTGGCGGCGACGGACGAACTCCTCGACGGACTCGGAGAAGTACGCCACGACCTCGGCCACCACGCGCGTGGCCTCCCCGGGCCCGAGCGACGTGGTCCGGGTCAGGTGAGCGATCAGATCCTCATAGGGATGCCGTGCCGTTGACACAGGCAGGGACTTTACGCAGGAAAGAGATGACACGCCAAGATTCCTGCCCGATTTCGGGCAAGATATGCCCTCAAACGCCGCCGAGGTGTCCCTGGGGGCGGCCTCGGCCATCGGTTCACACGCACGCCAACTGCGCGTACGGGAATGCGATAAACCTCGCGATCACCTACGCCTCGCGCCGTGGACTGCGCACACCGGGTCTCCGGACGCGCTAGAGTCTTTGCGTGACCGGGGATCGTTTCCCCAAGGTTCACGCGGACGTGGCTCAGCTGGTAGAGCATCACCTTGCCAAGGTGAGGGTCGCGGGTTCGAATCCCGTCGTCCGCTCGAAGATCCTGGTGGAGTGGCCGAGAGGCGAGGCAGCGGCCTGCAAAGCCGCGTACACGGGTTCAAATCCCGTCTCCACCTCGGCGGGATCTCGCACCTCCGGGATCCGGTAAAGTTGGACAGGCATCACCCGGGTACGACTTCCGAGTGATCATGCGGACGTGGCTCAGCTGGTAGAGCATCACCTTGCCAAGGTGAGGGTCGCGGGTTCGAATCCCGTCGTCCGCTCTGATTCCTCATCGAGGGCGATTAGCTCAGTGGGAGAGCGCTACCTTGACACGGTAGAGGCCACTGGTTCAATCCCAGTATCGCCCACCCCCCGATACCCCAGGTCACAGACCTGGGGTTTTCGCTTTCCCCAGGTCACCGGCCCGGGGTTTCGCTTCCCCCCAGGCCGCCGGCCCGGGGTTTCGCTTCCCCGGGTGCGGGTTCTGGGAGGCTGGCACTGTGCCGCACACGCCCTTTGTCCCGGAACCCGTCACGGCCGACCCGCCGCGCACCACGCCGCGCCCTCTGCTCACCCAGTCGTGGCTTGACATGGCCTTCCTCCACTGGGCGGCCGGCCCGGCGGACGTGGCGCCCCTGCTTCCGGCGGGAACCGTGCCCGACACCCTCGACGGGGTCACCTACGTCGGCCTCGTCGCCTTCCGGATGCACCGCATCGGGTGGCTCCGCCTCCCCGGCATCCCCTACCTGGGCACATTCCCCGAGACCAACGTCCGCCTCTACTCGTTGGACGCCCACGGCCGGCGCGGGGTGGTCTTCCGCTCGCTCGACGCCTCCCGCCTGATCCCGGTGCTGGTCGCGCGAGCCGCCTTCCGGCTCCCGTACGTGTGGTCCCGGATGGCCATCCGCCACGACGGCGACACCATCGCCTACACCAGCACCCGGCGCCGGCCGGGGCCGCGCGGCGCGCACAGCCGCGTCATCATACGGACCGGCGAGCGCATCGAGGAGCCCACCGAGCTCGAACACTTCCTGACCGCCCGCTGGGGCATGCACAACGACTTCTTCGGGCGGCCGATGTACCTGCCCAACACCCACCCGCGCTGGCCCCTGCACCGAGCGGAGCTGATCGCCTGCGACGAGAACCTGGTCGCGGCGGCGGGACTGCCCTCACCCGCCGGAGAACCCGCGAGCGTCCTGTACTCCCCCGGCGTCCCCGTGCGCTTCGGCCTCCCCGCCCGAGCGTCACGGCGTTCCTGAAGACCCACAGGGAAGGCGGGCCGGTCAGCCGGTGGCGGTGATGCGGGCGGCCGGGGTGGCGTTGAGGAACTCCTCGATGACCAGGGTGGCGGCGCCGAGCGCCACGGCGTCGGGGCCGAGACGGCCGAGCACCAGAGAACTGGCGGCGTACGGCTGCGCGAGGGAGTTCTCGGCGACCACGTCGCGGATCTCGGCCAGCAGGGTCTCACCGAGCAGGAGCCCGACCCAGCCGCCGATGATGATGCGCTCGGGATTGAGCAGGTTGACCAGATTGGCCAGGCCCACCCCCAGGTAGCTCACCGTCTCCTCCACCACGGGTGAGCGCGAGGCCAGCACCCGGGTCAGCTCCTCCTGCCAGCCGGCCTTCTGCGTGGAGACCCCGGCCCTCTCGAGGATGGCCTCGGCGCCGATGTAGGCCTCCAGGCACCCGCGCCCGCCGCACCGGCACGGCCGTCCCCCCGCGACGATCTTGGTGTGTCCCCACTCGCCGGCGCTGCTGCTCACCCCGTGGAAGGTGGCGCCGTCGGCGACGACGGTCGCCCCCACGCCCGCGCCGATCAGGACGATGACGGCGTTCGCCGCGCCACGGCCGGACCCGAACCACAGCTCGGCCTGGCCCATCGCCTTGGCCCCGTTGTCGACGTGCAGGGGGAGCGAGGTGCCGGCACGCAGGAGCGCTCCGAGGGGCACGCCGTCCCAGCCGAAGGCCTTGGCGTGGATGAGCACGTCGGTGCCGCGCTCCACGATGCCCGGGACGCCGACTCCCACGCCGAGGACCCGCTCGGGGGGCACCCCGGCGTCGGAGAGCACCACCTCGATGCCGGCGAGGATGTGCATGGCGACCAGCTCGGGGTCGTGGCGGGCCGGCCTCAGGGTGTACTCGACCTTGGCCCGCTGGTGCATCTCCAGGTCGAACAGCTCGACGCGCACGTGCGTGTCGGAGACGTCGACGCCGATGGCGTAGCCGTACTGGGGGTTGACGCGCAGGAGCACGCGCGGGCGCCCGCCGTCGGAGTCGACCTGGCCGGCCTCGATGATGATGTCGTCGCCCAGCAGGCCGCCGGTCATGGTGCTGACCGTGGCGGCGCTCAGCCCGGTGAGCACGGAGAGGTCGTTGCGGCTGGCCGGCCCATCGAAGTACAGCGTGCGCAGCAGCATGGCGCGGTTGCCTTTGCGGACATCGCGCAGCGTTCTGCGCTCGGGCCTTGCCATGACGTACCTCCACGAGTTCACGGCCATGTTAGTTCCGAAGGCGAAGGAACCCGTCACGTACGGGTCCGGTAGAGCCTGAGATGGCCCGATAGCCGTGTTACCAAAGCGTTTCTCAGAAGTGCTGACCTTAATTCGATACTTAGATTATCTTCTGTGAAACCCCCCATGAAGGAGAGCGAAATGATCAGGAGAGTGACAGGGACGGCCGCCGCGATGGCGCTGCTCGCCGGGCTCACCGCGTGTGGCGGTGGCGGCTCCGGCGGAGCGGCGGCGACCACCACGCTGACCTACTGGATGTTCCAGGACCGCACGCCGCAGGCCGGAGAGGTGGTCGAGAAGCTCCGTACGGACTTCGAGAAGGCCAACAAGGGCGTCAGCGTCAAGATCGTCAAGATCCCGAAGGACGACTACAACACCAAGCTGGGCAGTGCAGTCGCCAGCGGTTCGGTCCCGGACGCGGGGACCCTCGACCAGCCGCTCGTCGCGCGCTACGCGCTCGACGGCACCATCAGGGAGATGCCCGCCGGCACGATCGACGAGAAGGCGCTGTACGCCGGGGCCCTCGACACCAACCGCGTCAACGACAAGCTGTACGGCGTGCCGATGGACCACACCACGGTCGGGCTCTTCTACAACAAGAAGCTCGTCCCGACCCCGCCCAAGACGTGGGACGAGCTGAAGCAGATCACGACGCAGATCCACCAGAAGGACCCGAAGATCGCCGGAATGGTGGTGCCGAAGGGCGACGGCTACGGCGGCTGGATGTGGCCGGGCTTCGTGGCCGGCGCCGGCGGCCAGATGGCGGACATGAAGGCCAAGAAGATCCTGTTCGACCAGCCGCCCGCCGTCGAGGCGCTGCAGCTCTGGGTCGACCTGCTCAAGTCCTCGCCGAGGGAGATCACCGACTCCGACAAGCCCTTCGAGAACGGCCTGGCCGGCATGATGGTCTCCGGCCCCTGGGACGTGGCCAACATCAAGGACCAGTTCCCCGACCTTGAGTTCAACGTCGCCCCGCTGCCGTACAAGACCGAGCCGGCCGGCAACATCGGCGGCGAGAACGCGGTGGTGTTCACCAAGGGCAAGAACGCCGACCTGGCCTGGAAGTGGCTGGCCTACCTGACCAACGCCGACAACAACACCAAGCTGGCCCAGGCGCTCGGCGGTTTCCCGACCAACATCGCCGCCGCCGAGAGGGACGCCGCCACCTTCGGGACCGAGCAGGCCGCGTTCCTCGAGCAACTGAAGGTCGCCCAGGCCCGCCCGCCCGTGCCGGAGTGGATCCAGATCAACGACGAGATCATCGCCCCCGCGATCGAGTCGGCGGAGAGCGGCAAGGCCACCGCCCAGCAGGCCCTCACCGCCGCCGCGGACAAGACCCGCACCCTGCTCGGCTGGACCGGCTGACCGAGAGGCAGGCAAGCGTGGCAACTCCAGTGGTGGCCGAGAAGCCCACTGTGACGCCCCCGCCCGGGCGGCGCCGCCGCCCGGGGTTCGGGCGGAGCGATCGCGTCATCGGCTGGCTCCTGATCGCTCCCGCGATGGTGTACTTCATCGTCTTCCTGCTCTATCCGGCGCTCGCCGCCCTGTACTACAGCTTCACCGACTGGGACCTGCGCTCCGCGCCGAACTGGGTGGGCCTGACCAACTACACCGACCTGCTGTTCGACGACGCCAGGTACCCGCACTTCTGGCAGTCGGTGAAGGTCACCCTGCAGTACACGCTGATCGCGGTGCCGCTGACCATGGGGAGCGCGCTGTGCCAGGCCCTGCTCATCAACGCCGTCCGCAGGGGCTCCAACGTGTTCAGGCTGCTGCTCTTCCTGCCCGTGGTCACCGCCGAGACGGCCGTCGGCGCGATCTGGCGCTGGCTCTACGATCCGCAGTACGGCCTGATCAACGTCTTCCTCGGGCTGTTCGGCATCCCCCGGCAGAACTGGCTCAACACCCCCGAGCTGGTCATTCCGGCTCTGGCGTTCATCGCGGCGTGGCAGTGCGGCATCTCGATGATCATCTATCTGGCGGGGCTGAAGGGCATCCCGTCGTCGATCCGCGAGGCGGCGATCATCGACGGCGCGGGGCCGGTCCAGCGGTTCTGGAGGGTGGTGGTCCCGATGCTCAGGCCCACGACGTTCTACCTGCTGGTGACCGGGGTGATCGCGGCGCTGCAGGTGTTCGGCCTGGTCTACGTCATCTTCTCCGGTGGTGGCGGCAGGAGCGTCACCGGCGGGCCCGAGCAGGCGGGACTGACCTACGTGCTGCACCTTTACCTGTTCGCCTTCCGGTACGACGCGATGGGCGCGGCCTGCGCGATGTCGTTCATCCTGCTGGCCTTCATCATGATCATTACCGCGCTGCAGTTCAGGTTCGTCAAGCAGGAGGTGTCGTGAGAACGCTACGGCTCTCCCCCATCTACGTCGCGCTGGTGCTGCTGGTGCTCGTGTCGGTCGTCCCGTTCGTGTGGATGCTCGCCACCTCGTTCAAGCACGGCCCGGACGTCTACACCAAGGTGCCCAGCCTGCTCCCGCTGGACCGCAAGACCGGCGAGTGGTCGCCCACGCTGGACAACTACGAGCACGTCATCCAGATCGGCGGGCTCGGCCGCGCGTTCCTCAACAGCGTGTGGGTCTGCCTGATCCTCGTGCCGGCCAAGCTCCTGGTGGACGCCCTGGCCGCCTACGCCTTCGCCCGCATCCCCTTCCCCGGCAGGGACAAGCTGTTCGCCGTGCTGCTGGCGGGCATGATGGTGCCGACGATCACCCTGCTGGTGCCGCGCATCCACATCACCCAGGCGCTCGGCATGTTCGACTCCGGATGGGGCCTGATCCTGCCGAACGTGGCCTCGGTGCTGGACATCTTCCTGCTCCGCCAGTTCTTCCTGACGCTGCCGGGCGAGCTTGAGGAGGCGGCGCTCATCGACGGCGCGGGCCGGATGCGGATCTTCTGGAAGATCGTGCTGCCGCTCTCCAAACCGGTGCTCGCGGTCGTCACGATCACCAGCTTCATCTTCCACTGGAACGACCTGGTGTGGCCGCTGGTCGTGCTCAACGACCCCGACCTGTACACGCTGCCGCTCGCCCTGCAGCAGCTGGCCAGCAGCGAGTCGGGCCGCGCCTACTACATCATGGCGGGGGCCGCGCTGGCCGTCATCCCGGTGATCATCGTTCTGATGGTGTTCCAGCGGCGGATCATGGAGGGAATCGCCTTCAGCGGGCTGAAGAGCTGAACATGTCTCAGGCGGTGATGGGCAGCGCCTCGGGGTCGACCGGGTGCAGCAGGGGCTCGCCGGCGGCGAGCCGGAGCACCTCCTCGGCCGCAGCGGCGCCGAGCCTCGCCACCTCGTTGCCGAGCGACCCGGCGACGTGCGGGGTGAGGACGACGTTGGGCAGATCCCACAGGGGCGAGCCCGCCGGGGGCACCTCGGGCTCTGTGACGTCGAGCACCGCCGACAGCCGCCCCGCGACGAGCTCGGCCACCAGCGCGTCCTGGTCGACCAGCGACCCGCGGGCGGTGTTGAGGAGGGTCGCGCCGTCGCGCATCGCCGCCAGCCGCCGCGCGGTCACCATGCCTCGCGTCTCGGGGGTCGCGGGAGCGTGCAGGGACACCACGTCGCTGAGCGAGAAGATCTCGTCGAGCCCGACGAGCCGGGCCCCCAGCGCGGCGGCCGTCACCGCGTCGGCGTGGGGATCGGCCAGCAGCGGCGAGAGGTCGAAGGGACGGAGCAGCTCCAGCACCCGCCTGCCGATCCGCGACGCCCCGACCACCCCGACCACCCTGCCGTGGTTGCCGACGTCGTCGCCGCGCCCGATCAGCGCCAGGTCCTCGCGCCGCGCGTGGTACTCCCGGGCCAGGGCGGGGACGGCCTTGTTGGCCAGCAGGATCATCGCCAGCGTGTACTCGGCCACGGGCACGGCGTTGGCCGCCGCGGCGGAGCTGACCTGGATGCCGCGGGCGAACACGGCGGGGCCCAGATGACCCTTCACGGTGCCGGCGGCGTGGACGACCGCCCGGAGGCCGGGAGCGTCCCGCAGGGCTTCTTCGTCGAGCGGCGGGCTGCCCCAGCCGGTCAGCAGGATCGTGGCCCGCCGCAGGCGTTCCCGCGCCCCGGGCGAGCGGAACTCGGTCAGCGGCGAGGCCAGGTCGATCTCGGCCACCGCGCGAAGGCGGGCGGCCACGGCGGGCGGGAACAACCTGCCGGGAAGACCAGGGTTCATGGCCAGCTCGACGACCGTCATCGGCCCGCCTCCACCGCTGCCGGCCGGTACTCGCACTCTCCGCGACGAACAGTCATGCGGCGGATTCTATGTTTAAACTAAGTAACAAAAGAAGCCCTCCGAAACTCCGCCGCCAAGAGCGTCCACCCCTTCCATAAGGATCTTAAACTAAGTATTGACAAGATCGCGGTGCGGAGGCCAGTCTCAGTCAGAAGCCAATGTCACCTGGGATGGAGAGCTACCGGATGCAGAGGATCCGGCCGGCCGTGCCGCGCGACCGTGAGGACCTGCGCCGGCTCGTACGCGGGCTGACCGAGCCGCTGATCCCCCACTTCAGCCCGGGTGGTGCCCGGCTGCGCATCGGCGAGAACGCCGCGCACCACTCGGACGACGCCGCCGAGCTGGAGTCGTTCGCCCGCCCGCTGTGGGGGCTCGCGCCGCTGGCGGCCGGCGGGGGCTCGTTCGACCATTGGGAGCCGTGGCGCCGGGGGCTGGCCGCCGGCACCGACCCCGGGCACGAGGAGTTCTGGGGCCAGGTCACCGGCATCGACCAGCGGCTTGTGGAGAGCGCCGCCATCGGCCTCGCGCTCGCGCTGACCCCCGAGACGGTCTGGGACCCGCTGAGCGGCGGAGAGAGGGACAACCTGCGGTCCTGGCTGCTCAACGCCATCGCCGCCGAGCACGCGGACAACAACTGGGGGTTCTTCCCGGTCCTGGTAGGGCTCGGCCTCGATCGCGTCGGCGTCGCCTACGACCGGATGCCCAACGCCGCCCGCCTCGATCGGCTGGAGTCCTTCGCCCTCGGGCGAGGCTGGTACAGCGACGGCCCCACCGCCCAGCGGGACTACTACGTTCCGTTCGCGATGCATTACTACGGCCTGATCTACGCGGCGCTCGCCGGGGAGCGCGACCCCGGCCGCGCCCAGCGGTTCCGCGAGCGCGCGGCCGAGTTCGCGCTCGACTTCCAGCACTGGTTCGCGTCCGACGGAGCGGCCGTCCCCTTCGGCCGGAGCCTCACCTACCGCTTCGCCCAGGGCGCGTTCTGGGGCGCGCTCGCGTTCGCGGGTGTCGAGGCCCTGCCCTGGGGCACGGTCAAGGGCCACCTGATGCGTCACCTGGGCTGGTGGCTGCGGCGGCCGATCCAGGATCCCTCCGGGCTGCTCACCCTGGGCTACGGCTACGCCCAGCCGGCGCTCACCGAGCAGTACAACGGCCCGGGCTCTCCCTACTGGGCGCTCAAGGCGTTCCTCCCCCTCGCGCTGCCCGCCGGGCACCCCTTCTGGACCGCCGAGGAACGGGCCGCGCCGCCCCTGCCTGTGGTCAGTGACCAGCCCGAGGCGGGCGTCGCGCTGATGCGCTGCGACGAGGGCCGCCAGGTCGTCATGCTGAGCGGGCAGCAGCATCACACCTGGGTGCGCAACGGCGCCGCGAAGTACGCCAAGTTCGCCTACTCCACCACCTTCGGGTTCAGCGTGCCGAGCGGTTCGTGGGGGCTGGAGCAGGCGGCGCCGGACAGCACCCTGGCGCTCAGCGAGGACGGCGTCCACTGGCGGCCCTGCGAGGTGCCACGGGACTCCACGGTGCGCGACGGGCTCCTGCACCTGCGATGGACCCCATGGCCGGACGTGGAGGTCGAGACCTGGCTGATCGCGTGCCCTCCCTGGCACATCCGGGTGCATCACCTGTCCACGGGGCGGCATCTGAGGTCGGCGGAGGGCGGGTTCGCGCTGGACCGCGACGTCCCCTTCGGCCTTGTGGACACCGGCCCCGCACGCGCCCGGGTGTCCTCCCCCTCGGGAACGTGCGTGATCGACGACCTCGCCGGCGCCCGGACCGGACGGCTCGTCCAGGCCCTGCCCGGCACCAACGTCATGGCGCCCCGCACGGTGATCCCCACCCTGACCGACGCCCACGCGCCCGGTGAGCACCGGCTCGCCTGCGCGGTGCTGGGCGCGGTGGACCCGCCGCCGGCCGAGGGGTGGCCCGCGTCTCCCACCTCGGAGGCGCTGACCGAACTGCTCTCCCGCCACCCGGGCCCCGAGGCCGCCCGGCTGCTCGCGACGCTCCGCGTGTTGTAGACCAGGCGGACGCAGCCGAACGTCCGGGCAAGCTCCTCGGCCTGCCCGGGGGTCGGATAGAAACGGT
>NZ_JBFBIK010000077.1:0-34672 GCF_040685555.1 Sphaerisporangium sp. NPDC088356 | reverse complement strand
CGGCCGGCCACCAGGACGCTCCGGCGCCGGAGATACCGGTCGTCCTCGACATGCCGGGCAAGGCCGCAGATTTCCTGCGCACTGCCGAGCTGGACAACACCGAACGGGCCGCGCTCGAGAAGGGCCAGGCGGTGCGACGCGGCCAGGCTACACCCTGCGTGTCAGGGCCACCCCTGCGGTGCACCGCCGACTTCTCGCCCGGTGCGAGCCACTCGACGACGCCTCGGCAATACCCGCGCAGCGCAAGGCCCGTCGTGAGTATGCGAACCGTGTCAACGCCCTCCGGCCACGACTAGACCATGATCAATCTGAGCGTTTACCCTGTACCGCTGCTACTCAACCCCGTCATAGCAGTCGGGCCCGCGCAGCCTCACAGCCGGGATCTCAGCACGTCGATCTCACAGCCCGGCGCGAACGGGTCGAAGCCGTGCTCGACCAGCCAGCGAACCACCAGCAGGCTTCGCAACGACCACCACGCGCGGATCACGTCGAGGTCGACATCGGTGCCATAGCCGGCGACGACGTCGCCGAGACGCTTCTCGTGTCCGAGCGTCAAGGTGGCGAGGTCGAACAGGGCATCACCTTGGCCTGCCTCGGACCAGTCGATGATGCCCGTGATCTCGTCGCCGTCGACGAACACGTGAGCGATCTGCAGGTCGCCGTGTGTGAACGCCGGACTCCAGGGCCGCAGCGCGGCCTCGGCGACCTGGCGGTTGCGGGTGACCAGGTCGGCGGGCAGGACGCCGTTCGTCACGAGCCACTCGCACTCGCCGTCGAGTTCCGCCGCCAACTCGTCGATGCCCCGGCCGGCCTGGCCGGTCCGGGCAGGCAACGGCGCGTCGTGCAACCTCCGGACGGCGGCACCCGCCGCGGCCCACGCCGCCGGGGACGCGGTCGACGGCTCGCCGAGGCAGCCGAGCGCCGTCCCCGGGACCGCGGCGATCGCGAGCACCGGCGGCTTGTGCCACAGGACCTTCGGGGTCGGGACCGGCGCCAGGGCCATCGCCTCGACCTCGACGTCGATGCGCGTCGGATCGGCGTCCACCTTCAGGAACACGTCGCCGACGCGCAGGGTCGCGCGCTCGGAATGGGCGACGACCACTTTGACCTCATCCATGGGCGACCAGTATTCCGGGGACGATCACCGACGTCACCAGGTTTGTCACGTGCGATTGCGCGGCTGACCGCGTCCCGCTACCAAGCGGCCTCGTGCGCGACACCGACCGCTGACCAGGTCAAGTCCACCACTTTTGTTAGGAGCCCTTAGGCGGGGGTCAGGACGGTCTTGCCGGACAGCCGTCCGGCGGCGGCCTGACCGTGGACGGCGGCCAGGTCGGTCAGCGGCCGCCGTTCGGCCACGTTGATCTTCAGATCTCCGGCGTCGACGCGGGTCACCAGCTCGGCGAGGTGGTTGGCGTCGCTGCGCGTGAAGACCCGCACTGTCCGCACACCGCGCCCGGCATCTTCTGGGCCGGGCGTGTTGAGGTCCCGCCCTTACGAGCCACAACTGCGTGCTCAGCCGACGGCAGCGCCGAACCATCTGGGGAGCCGGCTGAGCAGATCCTGCTGATCGTCGCCGACCCACGCCACGTGGCCGTCCGGCCGCAGCAGCACCGCGGGGACGTCCAGTTCCTCGCTGGTGTCGACGACGTGGTCGACCCGCTCTGCCCAGCCCGCCACCGAGAGCCGGCCGGTCTGGTCGAGCAGTAGCCCGCGGCCGCCGTGCATCAGCTCATACAAGCGACCCCGCTTCAGCCCCACGTCCCGCATCCGCCGGCCGAGCAGGTCATGCCCCTCGCCGAAGTCGTAGCGGACCCCGATCGCGACGATCTTCTCGATCAGGTACCGGTTCACCTCTTCGAAATCCATCAGTTCCGCCAGCAGCCGGCGTACCGCCTGCGGCCCCGGCTCGGTGGACAGCAGCACCATCTGTGCGCGGGTGTTGTCCAGCACGTCGGCGGCCACCGGGTGCCGTTCGGTGTGGTAGCTGTCCAGCAGCCCCTCCGGCGCCCAGCCGTTAACCTCGGCGGCCAGTTTCCAGCCGAGGTTGAACGCGTCCTGGATGCCGAGATTGAGTCCCTGCCCGCCCATCGGCGGGTGGATGTGCGCGGCGTCGCCGGCCAGCAGCACCCGGCCGACCCGGTAGCGCTCAGCCTGCCGGGTGGCGTCGCCGAACCGGGACAGCCAACGCGGCGAGTGCACACCGAAGTCGGTACCCGCGGTCACCCGCAGCTGCTGTCTGAACTCCTCCAGGGTCGGCGGGACCGTGCGGTCCTCGGCCACCCCCGCGGCGGGCACGACGACGCGGTACGCCCCGTTCCCGAGGGGCCCGGCGCCGAACCTCAGCTGGGTATTGCGGACCTCCGCGACGATGGCGGCCACCGTCGCCGGATCCTCGGTCACCTCCATCTCGCCGAGCAGCGTGTCGACTCTGGAGGGCTCGCCGGGGAAGCCGACACCGAGCAGCTTGCGCACCGTGCTGCGGCCGCCGTCGCAGCCGACGAGGTAGCGCGAGCGCAGCTGCGTGCCGTCGGCCAGCTCGACGGTCGCCCCGTGCTCGTCCTGGCTCAGCCCGACCAGTTCGCAGCCGCGCCGGATCTCGACGCCGACCTCGGCGGCGTGCTCGGCCAGCAGGCGCTCGGTGATGGTCTGCGGGATGCCGAGGACGTAGCCGTGCGCGGTGTCCAGCCTGTTGGGGGAGCGCTTGGTGATGCCGGCGAAGAAGCCACCCACCTCGTACTGCCGGCCGAGCGCGAGGAACCGCTCCAGCAGACCGCGCTGGTCCATCACCTCGATGCTGCGCACGTGCAGACCGAGCGCGCGGACATACCCGGTCGGCTCCGCCTCCTTCTCCAGCACGAGCGCGTGCACGCCGTGCAGCCGCAACTCGGCGGCCAGCATCAAGCCGGTCGGTCCGCCGCCGGCGACGATCACGTCAATCATGAACCCCCCATTCGACAAGGTTGCATTTCGGCCAGTTGCTCCGCGCGGTCGGGCGGCGGGCACCCGCACCTCCGCGCCGAGTGCCCGCAACCGCACCGCAAGTTCCATCGGCGGTTCGACGTTCCGCGAGACCCACACGTCGACAAGAGCACGCCTACTTCGCGAATCCCCGATTACCGCAGGTTCTGGCCTCGGCCGACGATTCTGCAGCACGACCCGGGTCTTGCCGCAAGGCCCCCGGTGCGCTATATGTTGAGAGTGGCAAGGAGTGGGGAAACCTCCTTGCCTTCTTCTTTTGTCGTCCGCTGCGTGCGGTTCGCCGGCGACCTCGGCCAGGCCGTCGAGCGCGGCGGCAAGGCCGGCGGGGGAGTCACCGCCGCGGTCCTCGCCTGCTGAGTGCGCTGATCGGCCAGCTCAGCGCACTCGGTCGTAGACCATGGCGATCTCGCCCAGCTCGCCGGTCTCCTGGTGTGTGAGCGTCCACTTCGACGTCGGCAGGCCGTCGTCGAAAAGTCGCTGCCCACCCCCGGCGATCTCGGGGAAGATCATGAGGTACAGCCGGTCGAGCAGGTCCGCCGAGAGGAGCGCCTTGATGACGCTCGCGCTGCTGTTGACGAGGATGTCGCCCTCACCTGTGGCCTTGAGTTCGGCGACGACGTCCGCGGCGGGGGCGTTCACCACGCGGGTGCGTTCCCACGGCGCTTCGGTCAAGGTGGTCGACAAGACCACCTTTTCCGTGTCGACCAGCCACTTCGCGTATCCGCGATCACGCGGATCGGCGTTCTCGTCTTCGGCGACCGGTGGCCAGTACCCCATGAATCCCTCGGCATTGTGTCGGCCGGTGGTAGTTGTAGTGGATGTTCCACACGCCGAGGGCGGCGCGGGTTCAGGCGATCAGCAGGCGAAGGCCAAGCTCTGCCGCGTCGAGATCGACGAGGTCTCGGTTGCGTTCGGCCCACCGACCGGATGCGAGGTCATCACGGAGGCTGTGCACCGCGCGCTGCTCGGCCTCCGGCCCGACTCTGGCCCAGACCGATACCCCGCGACGGACGTTCTCGTCCAGGTATGCCTCGGGCCGACGCCAGTGGGCCTCGAAGAAGCCGTCAGCGCAGTCCCACGGGATGAGCACAGGTTCCATCCGGGCTCCGATCGCGCCGGCCTGCTCGGTCACCGAAGGCCGGCCGACAAGGAGGTTCGCGACCTCAGGCAGGTAGTCGCGAGTAAGCCAGAACCGATGACGCCATCCGGTGTCACTGGTGTCGTGCGTGAACACCACCACGCGGCGAGCAACCCGCCGCATCTCGCGCAGGCCGGCGATCGGGTCCTGCCAGTGATGAACGGAGGAAACAGCCATCGCGGCGTCGAAGGACTGGTCATCGAATGGCAGGTTCTCGGCAGTTCCAACCAGGCACGGCGCCGCGTCCGGAAGGCGCTGCGAACGCATGAGCGCCGACGGTTCCACCGCGAGGACGTGGCGGTCGGGGGGCTCGTAGGACCCGGTGCCCGCCCCAACGTTCAGTATGGTCCGGGCATCGCCGAGCGCAGCCCAGATCTGCGCAGCGATGCGCGGTTCAGTGCGCCGTGTCACGGTGTAGGTGGCTCCGATGGTGTCGTACAACTGCGCGCTGGACATTGACACTGCCTTTCTGGCTGTCACCCATCGTCCCCGCACAGTGCCTGTGGCCTGGGTAGCGAGTCACTACGCGGATGTCGCTTGATCGCTATTTCACCATGTTGATCGGCATACGAGGAGCTGCCCGTGCACCTGTTGCGCACCTCCGGCCCGTCAGCACTGGGAGGCGATCGCCAAGGCGCTGCGGCCGGTTTAGACCGTTGCGAGCCGGGTGGCCTTCGCCGTGTCGCTCCCGCGCAGCAACTGCATGACGAGATCGAGCTTCGGCCGGGACGCCTTCGCGCCGCCTGCGGGCTCGTGGTCACGGACCCGAGTGTCGGCAGAGGCTCGTTTGCCGACACTCGGGGGTCCCTAGGCCGGTCGTCGTTGCACGGCGTCGGCGATGACGGCTGTCACGAGCTTGTTGACGACTGCCGTGGTCGGCGGGCCGGGGTCGCGGTCTGCGAACAGCAGATGCCCGCCACCGACCAAGGAGAGGGTGAGTGAGTCGATGTCGGCGTCGGCCGCGATGCGGCCCAGTTCACGCTCGTCGGCCAGATAGGTCGAGATCGCGGTCGTGGCCTGGGCGAGGATCGCGATGCCGCCTCCGGGTCTGGCTTGCCGCAGCCGTGCGCGCAGCGCGTCCCGGAAGGTGATGAGCGGGATGATTGCCACCGCAATCGGTCCGAACAGGGTGGTCAGCGCGCTGGTGAGGTTGTTGGCCACCGTGCCGGTGCCGGCGGACTCGCGCAGCGCACTCGCCTGCGTCTCGAGCTGCGCGGCCCGGTCGAGCACGAGGTCGGTGAGGAAGGCGTCGAAGTCGGTGAAGTGCCGGTGCAGGACGCCTTTGGCGCAGCCCGCCTCGTCGGTGACGGCCCGGCTGGTCAGCCCGTTCGGCCCGTCCCGCAGAAGCACGCGTTCGGCAGCGTCGAATAGCTGCTGCCGCGCGTCGCGAAGGTGCACCCCAGTCGGCACTCAGAGATCCTTTCGTGCGTCACCCCGCTGGCATCCGTTGCCCAGTGGGCGCATGCCCACTAAGGTGGGCGCATGCCCATACTACCGCGAGAGCAACCAGAACCGTCCCCAGCGGAGCCGCACGAGGCCCGGCGGATGGCCGAGTCGTTCGGCGTGGACGCGCAACGCTACGACCAAGCCCGCCCCGGCTACCCCGATGCATTGGTGGCACGGATCGTCGCCGGGAGCCCCGGGCCTGACGTGCTCGACGTCGGCTGTGGTACCGGCATCGCAGCCCGCCAGTTCCAGGCCGCCGGCTGCGCCGTGCTCGGCGTCGAGCCCGATGCGCGGATGGCCGACTTCGCGCGATCCCGCGGCCTGCAGGTCGAGGTGGCGGCCTTCGAAGCCTGGCAGCCAGTCGGTCGGACGTTTGACGCGGTCATCGCCGCCCAGTCGTGGCACTGGGTGGATCCGGTCGCCGGCGCCGTCAAGGCGGCACGTGTGCTGCGTCCAAGGGGACGGCTGGCGATCTTCGGGCACGTGTACGAGCCGCCTGCCGAGGTGGCCGAACCGTTCGCCGCTGCCTACCGGCGGGCAGCGCCGGACTCCCCGTTCAACGGCCAACCGGCCCGACGTCCGCTCGACCTCTACCAGGCGGCATACGCGAAGTTCGCCGAAAAGATCCGCGAGACCGAACTGTTCAACGATCCCGAACAGTGGCGATTCGACTGGGAGCAGTCCTACACGCGCGACCAATGGCTGGACCTGCTACCCACCACCGGCGGCCTCACCCAACTCCGTCCCGATCAGCTGACCGAGATACTGGACGCGGTCGGGGGCGCCATCGACTCATTGGGTGGACGCTTCACGATGAACTACACCACCCTGGTCGCGACCGCCGTACGCGCCGGCACCTACTGAGTCCATCCGCCAGATCGCCGCCGACCTCACCCTCGTCACGTCGCGCGGCATCGGGCGTCCAGGCACGCCGCAGCGGCTGCGCGCCGGCCAGCCATCCGGGGGTGTCCATCCAGGCCGTCCGCCGCCGCCTCGGTCACGCCAGCACCGAAACCACCCAGCTGTACGCCCTGCTGGACGACAAGGTCGCCGACACCGAAATCCGCGCTGCCCGCCGACGCCGCGACCGAGCGGCGCTCTGACCGGACTGCCGGCACACCCTGTTCCCTCACCTGAGAAATGCATCAGTGCAGGTCAGCGCAGATCTGCGGGTTGTTGTGCATGTTCAACATGAACTTCAACGTCGTCTCCTTCGATGGTCGGGCGGCGGCCCCCCAAAGGCGCCCGTTCACCATGGAGCCGGAGCAGGTGCCGCATTCTTGCGGTACCGGACCGCCAGAATTTCCGCCCGCTCCCGACTATGTCGCGAAGCGGCGCCTGACCTGCGCGTTTCGTGCCCAACAGGAACGAACCTTCCACGCATCGGGGTCAGCCTGCCGCCCGTACGCGACCCCGACGCCGACGTGGTCCAGGTGACCGTACGGCTCGGATTTCACGCCGTGCCCGCCAGCGAGCGGGTGAGCGCGTGGCCGCGCCTGCTGAGGCCCCTCCAGGAATCAGCCGCGGCGGTCCGAGCGGCAGGCGCTCGACCGGCGGTTGAGCGGCGGTTAGGCTGCGGGCGGCGCGGACATGATCGCGTACCGTGGCCCGGCGGGGAAGGGGATCGATGTTCGGCAACGTGCTGCGTGACTTCCGAGTTCGGGCACTGCTCACGCAGGAGGAGCTGGCCGCGTTGTCCGGCATCAGCGAGCGGCAGATCCGCGAGATCGAGTCCGGCCGGGTCGCGGTGCCCCGGTCCAGCACCGTCCGGGTGCTCGCCGACACGCTCGAACTGTCCCCGGCGGAGCGGGCCGCCTTCCAGCTCGCCGCGCAGCCGGACGCCGGACGCCCGCCGGTGCCCGCGCAGTTACCCGCCGACGTCGACGGATTCACCGGTCGTGCCGAGGCGCTGCGCGCGCTCGACGCGGCCACGGCCGCGGTGCTCACCGTCTCCGGCCCCGCCGGCGTGGGTAAGACCTCACTCGCCGTGCACTGGTCCCGCCGGGTCGCGGACAGCTTTCCGGACGGCCAGCTGTACGTGGACCTGCGCGGCTTTTCTCAGCACGCCACGGTCGATCCGGCCGAGGTGATCCGCGGATTCCTGGACGCGCTCGGGGTGCCGCCCGATGGCATCCCGCCGGGCTTCGCGGCGCAGGTGGCGCTCTACCGCAGCCGGTCCACCGGCCGCCGCCTGCTGGTCGTGCTCGACAACGCCCGCGACGCCGACCAGGTCCGGCCGCTGCTGCCCGCCGGCCCGGCCGCCCGTACGCTCGTCACCAGCCGCCGGCAGCTCACCGCCCTGGTGGCCGAGACCGGCGCCGCCGCGCTGACGCTGGACGTCCCGGCCATCGAGGAGGCGGTCGAGCTGCTCAGTCACCGGCTCGGCACCGCAGCCCCGCAGAAGACCGACTCGAACACCGGGTCACCCGCGGCCGAGACCCGGCCACGTCGTTCCCCGACCACGGCGGACACCGGTCGGCGCCCGTCGCGCCTGGAGGCTGAGGTCGCGGACGGTGACGCCGTGGCCGCGATCGCGGCCGCGTGCGGACGGCTCCCGTTGGCGTTGGCGCTGGTCGGTGCGCGGGCGCGACTGACCGGCTTCCCGCCCGCCGCGATCGCGGCGGAGCTGCGCCACCCGGGCGGCCGGCTCGCGGCCCTCGACATCGACGCCGTGTTCTCCTGGTCCTACGACGCGCTGAGCCGGGACGCCGCACGGTTGTTCCGGCTGCTCGGGCTCGCCGCGGGTGCCGACATCGCGGTGGCGGCCGCGGCCGCGCTGGCCGGCCGCGCGCTGCCCGAGGTCCGGCGGACGCTGGCCGAACTGAGCCACGCAAGCCTGGTCACCGAGCATGCGCCCGGCCGCTACCGGATGCACGACCTGCTGCACGCCTACGCCGGCGAGCGCGCCCGGGTCGAGGAGTCCGAGGCCGCGCGGCAGGCGGCGCTGACCCGGCTGCTCGACCACTACACGCACACCGCGTACCAGGCCGAGCTGGTGCTGAATCCGGTGCGCGCGCCCATCCCGATGACACTCGGCGCGCCCGCCGACGGGGCTGAGCCGAAACGCGTGGTCGACCTCGCGGCCGCCCTGGAATGGCTGAGGACCGAGCACGCGGTGCTGCTGACCGCGCTGCGGCAGGCCGAGGAGGAGGGCATGCACAGGCACGCGTGGCAGCTGAGCTGGGCGCTGGACACCTTTCTGAACGATGAGCGGCGCTGGCAGGACGAAGGGGCGGCGTGGGCGGTGGCGCTGCGCGCGGCGACCGCCATGACCGACCGGCCGGCGGCGGCGCACGCTCACCGTTTCCTGAGCGCGGTGAACGGACGGCTCGACCGGTTCGACGACGCGCACGCCCACATGCGGCAGGCGCTCGAGCTGAGCCTCGCCGCCGGAGACCGGGCGGGCGAGGCGGAGAACCGCTTCGTGCTGTCCTATGTGTACTGGCTGCAAGGCGACCTTGAGCGTGCGCTGGACCAGGCCGAGCAGTCCCTGTCCCTGTTCACCGAGCTCGACGACCCGCTCTGGGCGGGAAAGGCGAGCCTCGCGGTGGGCTGGTACCACTCCGGGCTCGGGGCTCACCAAGAGGCGCTGCCGTTCCACCTGCGAGCGCTGGAGCTGCAGCAACGGGCGGGTGACCTGGCCAACGAGGTGGTCACCTGGGACTCGCTGGGCCTGCTCCACCAGTGGCTGGGCGACCCGGAGACCGCGATCGGGCACTACGAGCGTGGCCTCCGGCTGGTCGCCACGATGGACAGCCCCGCGTTACAGGCCCAGCTTCTCGGGCACCTCGGCGACGCGAGCGAGGCCACCGGCGACCCGCAGACGGCCCGCGAGCGCTGGCTGGAGGCCTACGAGATCTTCCACGATCTCGGCCACCCCCAGGCGGGTGACCTGCGCCGCAAGCTCCAGTCTCCAGGCCCGCCGTAGCCGTACGGCGGCGGCGCTGGGCTTCACCGTGCCCGGCGAATCAGGTTGGTGGACCGGCTCGTGACCGCCGGGCTCGTCGAGCGGGCGATCAGCGCGAGCGACAGACGTCACGTCACACTGACACTCACAGCGGCCGGCCGGCAGCTGGCCGACCGGTTCAGAACGGTCTGAACGACGCGATCGAGGAAATGCTCACCGGCCAGCCGGTCGCACCTACGCTGACCACGCTTCGCACCGTGGCCGCCCACTTCCCCGCCGGCGAAACGGTGCGACGACGCAAAGAAGCCCCAGCCGCGCGCCTGTAAGAAGAACTGTCTTCTGGACAGGCCCCTGATGGGCCCGCACAGGCTCGACAAGGATGTCAGGAGCTCGTGAGGATGACGAGTCGCTGGGTCGCTCGGGTCATCGCGACATAGCGGTCGACCCCTCCTTCGATGCCCTTGCCGAATGCCTCTGGGTCGATGAGGACGACCAGGTCGAACTCGAGCCCCTTCGACAGCTCCGGGGTCAGCGACCGGACGCGGGACGTCGCCCGGAACGTGGGATCGCCGATGACGCAGGCGATCCCGTCGGCATGCGTGGCGAGCCAGCTGTCGAGAATCGAGCCCAGATCCGAAACAGATCCGTGTACGACGGGGACGCCGCCGCTGCGGATGGAGGTCGGCACGTTGGCGTCCGGGAGCACGGCCCGGATGACCGGCTCGGCTTCCGCCATGATCTCTTCCGGCGTCCGGTAGTTGACGCTCAGGGAGGCCAGGTTGATCCGGTCGAGCCCGATCCGCTCAAGCCGTTCCTGCCACGACTCCGTGAACCCGTGCCTTGCCTGGGCACGGTCCCCGACGATGGTGAAGCTCCGGGACGGGCACCGGAGCAGCAACATCTGCCACTCCGCGTCGGTCAGTTCCTGAGCCTCGTCCACGACGATGTGCGCGAACGGGCCGGCGAGCAGGTCCGGTTCGGTGCCGGGCATTGCGGTCTCGTCGACCAGGGCGTCCTTCAGGTCCTGTCCGTGCAGCATCGTCACCGCACCTTCCCCATCGTCATCGGCCTCGAGCAGGGCGTCGACGACCTTGGCCATGTGCTCGCGTTCGGCGGCGACAGAGGCGTTGTGCCGGTGCCTACGTCGTGACGCCTCCGGGTCGCCGAGCCGCTGCCGTGCCGCGTCCAGGAGCGGCAGGTCGGACACCGTCCAGGCCTGGGCGTCCCCGCGCTGCAGCTGCCGAACGTCATCGGGGCTGAGCCAGGGAGCGCACATCCGCAGGTAGGCGGGTACCGACCACAGGTCTCCGACGAGGTCGGCCGCTTCGAGCAGCGGCCACGCGCGGTTGAACGTCGTGAGCAGCTCCCTGTTCCGCAGCAGCGACCTGCGGAGCAGGTCAGCCGAGGCGTCGCCGTCGTGCTTGTCCACCAGGATCGTGAGCAGTTCCTCCCAGATCTGGTCGCGCGCCTCGTTGTGCGGAGTACCGGGTTCTGGTGCTTCGAACGCCTCGGCCCAATCGTCGGCGCTCAGCCAGATGTCGGACCAGTGCGTCGTGACCGTCATCCCCTTGGTTGGCGGGTTCTCGTAGAACCTGACGGCCGTCTCGATCGCCTTCACCAGGTTCGCGGACGACTTCAACAGGGCCACGTTCGGGTCGGCCTCGATCGCTGCTGCGGCTCCCTCGGCGACGAGGTCCCGCAGGGTGCAGGTCTGCACGCCCTCCTCTCCGAGGTTGGGGAGGACGTCGGCGACGTAGGCCAGGTAGGGCTGGTGCGGACCGACGAACAGCACGCCGCCCCGGCGGTGACCGAGGCGAGGGTCGGAGTAGAGGAGGTAGGCGGAGCGGTGCAGAGCGACGACGGTCTTCCCCGTACCCGGACCGCCGTCGACGACGAGAGCGCCGCGGGATCCCGCGCGGATGATGGCGTCCTGGTCGGCCTGGATGGTGCCGAGCACGTCTCGCATCCTTGCCGACCGGTTTCCGCCCAGGCTGGCGATGAAGGCGGACTGGTCGTCGAGCGCGGCGTGCCCTTCGAACCCGTCCGAGGTGAACACCTCGTCCCAGTAGTCGCTGATCCGGCCGCGGGTCCAGCGATACCTGCGGCGGCTTGCCAGACCCATCGGGTTGGCGTGGGTGGCTCCGAAGAACGGCTCAGCCGCGGGGGAGCGCCAGTCGAGCAGCAGCCGACGACCCACGCTATCGGTGAGGCCAAGTCGTCCGACGTATACGGGCTCGGGGTTGTCCGCGCTGACCATATGTCCGAGGCACAGGTCCAAACCGAAGCGACGCAATGCGCGCAGGCGAGCGGTCAGCCGGTGGATCTGCATGTCCCGGTCCATCGCCTGCCGGCCTAGGCCGCCGGGGGCCTTGCGCTCGGCGTCGAGGCGGTCGGACAGGTCGGCGATCGACTGCTCGAGGCTCTCCGCGATGGCCGCGAAGTGCTGCTCATCGCCGGAGATCAGCGTCGGGTCGGCCTTGGGGGAGAGGTGGGCGGGAAGGTCAAATGCGCTGGTAGTCAGGGGGTTCACGTTGTCAGCTCCGATCTGAGGTGGCCGAGGCACTTCGGGTCCGCCGCCAGCCACGGGCGGTCGGTGAAGATGAAGTCGCGGACGTCGTCCACCAGTGGCAGACCGATCGAGGCCCCGGGGGTTGTTGAACGCCTCGCGTGCAGCGCGTTGAAGCTCTGGGCGTTCAGGTCCGACAGCACCCGGCTGTCAGTCACCTCCGGTGGGAACGACTGGCCGGGCAGCACAGCGGCTTCGTCCACTGTGACGGGCAACCTCCTCGCGAAGCGGCGGCGCGCCGCGTACGGCGGTAACCGCCAGCCCAGGAGGATCTCCCGTGGGCCTACGGATGCAGCGCGCTCATGAGTCCTCCATGTCCGGCACCGGGGAGATCGTCGCACCGGCCGACAGCAGTCTCTCCGCCAGCGCGCGACACCGCCTCCCGAGCTCGGGAGGGTCGAGTACCTCGAAGTCGTGCCCCAGCAGGAGCACGTGCATGACCACGAAGTCGAGGCTGCCGGCGCCACTGAGCACCTCGCAGAGCTCGCTCCCTCGCCGTCGTACGACGGCTGCCGCCGCCGGAATTTGCGCGCGCACCGTGTCGGCCGACGCGTGCACGAGGAAGCGCGCCTGCTGCGGGTAGACCCGACTCGCCACCCCCTCCTGCACGTGCGTCGCCGCGTCGGGCGCCGCGCGCGGGCGGAAGCGCCAGGTCCGTGCGGACACATCGGTCATCCGGTCGATGCGGAAGCTGCGCCAGTCGTCGCGATCGAGGTCGTAGGCGAGGAGGTACCAGCGCCGGTCGGAGGTGACCAGGCGGTAGGGCTCGACCCGCCGCCGTCGCATCTCGCTCCCGGACGGGTAGTCGAAGTCGGCCTCGACCTCGTCGCGGCAGGCTCTGGCCAGCGTCATGAGCACCTCGGGGTCGACCGGCGTGCGGCCTCCGCCGAAGGACTCCACCGAGCCGGAGAGCGCGCGCACCTCATGCCGCAGCCGGGTGGGCAGCACCCGGTCCAGCTTGGTCAGCGCCCGGAGTGCGGCATCGCCGGCGCCGGGGACCGCGCCACCCGCGCCGGCGAGTAGCGAGACCACGGTGGCGATCGCCTCCTGGTCGTCGAGAAGCAGCGGCGGCAGGTCCTGCCCCGGGCCGAGCTGGTAGCCGCCGCCGACACCCTGGCTGGCATGTACCTGATAGCCGAGCGTCCGCAGCCGCTCGACATCACGCCGTACCGTGCGCGGCGTGACCCCGAGCCGGTCGGCGAGCTCGGGGCCGGTCCAGACCTGGCGCTGCTGCAGCAGCCCGAGCAGGGTGAGCACCCGCTCCGTCGTACCCCGCTCGTCACCGCTTGCCACGTCCATGTCACCCACCCTGCCAGATAGCGGACCGACTCTGTCCGCTAGAGGTGTCAGGGTGGCTCCATGGATGCAGACGAACTCGACTGGAACCGGACGCTGCGCGAGCAGTGTGAGTTCCACTGGAACCATCAGCTCCGAGCCCGGCTCGACGGCCTCACCGACGACGAGTACTTCTGGTCGCCGGTGCCGGACGCCTGGAGCGTACGGCCACGCGGCAGCTCGAAGGCGCCCGTGCAGGTCGGTGCCGGGGACTTCACGATGGACTACGCCTTCCCCGAGCCGGTCCCCGCGGCCTTCACCACGATCGCCTGGCGACTCGGTCACCTCATCGTCGGCGTGCTCGCCGCGCGCAACGCGGCGCACTTCGGTGCGCCGGCGGCGTCGTACGAGACCTGGGAGTACGCCGGCAGCGCGGCCACCGCGCTCGACCAGCTCGAGGACCAGCTCGACGTCTGGCTGGCCGGGGTGCTCGGCCTCGGCGACGCCGGGCTCCGGGTCCCGGTCGGCGCGAAGGAGCCCTTCCCCGACGCGCCCATGGCCGATCTGGTGCTGCACATCCATCGTGAGCTGATCCACCACCTGTCCGAGGTCTGCCTGCTGCGCGACCTCTACCTGCACACGGAACCCGCTACGAGCGGAGCAACCCGATGAGCCGCCACATCCAGATCACCTTCGACGCCCACGACCCGCGGGCGCTGTCGTCCTTCTGGCGCGACGTACTGGGCTACGTCCACCCCGGCCCGCCCGGAGTCGACCTGCCCGAGGACGCCGACCCGCTGGCCGCGTGGGACGACTTCCTCGCGCGGGTCGGCGTACCGGAGGAACAGCGCAACACGAGATCGGCCATCGAGGACCCCGACGGGCACGGCCCACGGCTGTTCTTCCAGCAGGTGCCGGAGGACAAGGTCGCCAAGAACCGCGTCCACCTCGACGTCCGTGCGGCTCCCGGACTGCGGGGAGAGGAACGGATGGCGGCGCTGGAGGTCGAATGCGACCGGCTCGTCGCGCTGGGAGCGACGCGGGTACGTCGCTACGAGCCCGCTCCTCCGATGAGCGCCGGCTTCATCGTGATGACCGACATCGAGGGCAACGAGTTCTGCCTGGACTGACGCAGCTCTGCTGTGGTCGTGGAACCCGGCCACGCCCTTCACGAGCAGGCCGTGTTCCCCGTCCTGCTCGTGAAGGCGAGCAGTTCCCGTGTCACCGTCATACCTGATCAAGGTGACCTACGCGGCGGTGACGGCCCCCGGAAGCGGCACGGTGTGCGCGGCGTCCCTCAGGCCCCTGTAGGAATACCGGGCCGGAGGTACCGGCACCCAAGGGGTCTGCCTGACAGGGACGCACCTGCGCGGCAAGGGCTTGTGGTGACTGCCTTGCCGCACAGGAACTTGGGTCTGTCCCGTTTCAGTCCGCGCGGTCCTCGGCCGGTGTTGGGTGTGACGGTCAAGGACCTGAGTTTTCGCGGGTCAGCGGTCGATCAGTGTGCGGTGTGCGCACCCAGCGGTCCGTCCGCCTTCAGCTCTTGGTCGTGAGCGGGCAGGGCGGCGTGCTGAATACCACGCCGTCCAGGAAGTTGCCGGACGCTGGGCTGCCACCCGCGGCCGACACCGACTGGAAGGCGAATCGTGTGGTGGTCTGTCCCGGAGGGACGACGTACACGCCGGTGTAGCGGCCCCAGGCGGTGTTGCCGTCGGAGATGTCCGGCGAGGAGGCCCCGGAAGGAACTTGAGCCATGGTCGCGCCCGGTGCGCCGATGAGCACGTGCATCACGTCGGTCCCGAGGCGGCCTCGGTGAGACAGCGCCCAGGTCATCGGTGTCCCCGGAACGGTGGGCAGGTCCTGGTAGAGCGTGGAGACCTGGTTGGCGTTGAGCTCGGCGAACTGCCGGCCGTCGGCTGCCGGGACTCCGGCCTGGCTGGGCCAGAACTCCAGCTTGTTGTCGGTGGCGGTGGTGTGCCAGCCGACGCTCGGGTTGGTGGAGGCGTCGGGGATGGACCAGTCGATCGTGGCCACGGGCGGCGCCTCGAAGCTGCCGTTGACCAGGTTCACCGGCGTGTAGGCACAGGTGACGGCCACGGTCACCGTGGCGGTGCTGGTTCCGCAGGCGGTGGTGACGGTGTAGGTGAAGGTGTCGGTGCCGGCGAAGCCCGGGGCAGGCGTGTAGATCACGTTGCCGCCGGAGATCGTCGCGGTGCCGTTGCCGGGCTTGGTGACGCCGCCGATCGTCGGTGCGGTCGCGGTGTCGTTGGCCAGGACGGGCACGCTGACAGCTGTGTCCTGCTTTGTGGTGGCGGTGTCGTCGGCGGCTTTGGTGGGCGAGATGGACTGCCCGCCCACGATCTGGATCGGGGGGGCGGGTGTGTTGGCTCCGAGCTGGCCCGGGGCGGCGATGACGCTGCTGATCCCGGTCGGCCGGATGGTCATGCTGGCGCCGATGGTGCCTTGCCTGACCTGGAAGGTGATGACCTTCGGGGACGGGTCGGTCTTGGTGCCCGGCGAGGTGATCGACAGGGTGTTGCCGCTGATGGCGCCGGTTCCGGACTGGCCGACGATATCGGCGTTGGCCAGCAGTGACGACAGGTCCCACGTGGTGGTGTAGCTCCTGACCAGCAGCGGCCACTGGGCCGTGCGGTGCGCCAGCGTGAGGGTGAAGGTGCCGCCGGGTGTGATCTGCCCGCCCCACAGGGATGGGGAGGTGTCGACCGAGACCGACCCGCTGCCCAGCCTTCCGCCGAACGCGTTCTTCCAGTAGTAGCTGACGGGGTAGGTCGCCTGCCCCTGCCGGACGCAGGGCGTGGCGGCGGCTCGCGTGACGGCCTGCCCCACAATGGCGGCGGCCTGCGCACCGGTACCGGCCGCCACCGGCGTCCCCGGTACGGCCAGCAGTGCCAACAGGGCGCAGGCCAGCGCGGTGAGCGCGGATCTGGATCGTTGTGACATCAACCTGAGCTCCCACTCGGTCGTGAGGGATGTTCTCGTAGATCAACTTCACAGCGAACATTACTGTCTGCGATCTCTCCGTCACGCCAGGTGGGCAGGTGATCTCTGTGTCGAGGACCAGCAGGTAAGACTCCAAGGTCACGGCTTGGCGGGTGACGTCGGCGCGTGGTCGACGGGCTCCGCGCGTTCGTCCCACGCATGCCGCGAGTGGAGGTGTGGTCGCCGGTGAGCCGGACAGTCAGTGGACGGTGGCGACGCAGTCATGAGGGCCGCCAGCGCTGGATGAGCTGAGCGGCCAGGCCCGGCAGGTCCGGTGCGACGAGGTTGGGCCGCGGCAGGGATTCGACGGGCAGAGGAGCGTTCCCCGGCCGGGTGATCAGGCCCGCGGTGTAGCCGGCGCTCTGTGCGCCCATGGTGTCCCAGACATGTGCCGCCACCATGAAGCACGTGGACGGCGGCACGCGCAGGTCCTGAGCCACCAGATGGTAGGCCTGCGGGGCGGGCTTGTAGGCGCGGACGGTCTCGATGGTGAACTGCCGTTCGAAGAAGTGCGCCAGTCCGGCGTGCTCCAGCGGGCTCGGCCCATGCGGGTTGGACGGTGAGTTCGTCAGCGTCACCATCCGGAAGCCCGCGTCCTTCAGCCGGGTCAGGCCCTCTTCCACGTCGGGATGCGCGGGCATGGTCAGCATCGCCTGCCCGATCTCCTCGGCATCGGCATCGGTGACCCGCACGCCGTGGATGTCGCCGACCATCTTGAGCAGCCCTTGGCCGAGGGTGAAGAAGCCCTCGTACAGGCCGGACAGGGTGATGCTCATCGAGTACATGATCAGGTGACCGAGCCATTCGCGCATGACGCGCCTGTCACCGAAGATCTTCTCAAAGAGAGGGCTCATCGACTCGAAGTCGATCAGCGTCTCGTTCACGTCGAACACGAGTACCGAGGGCTCCCCGCCGACCCATTCGGCCGGGGTTCGCGCGGTTGCGGGTGTCGCCATGGTGTCTGTCATCGGTTCGTCCCCGTTTCCCGTGTCGTCGAGGAGGCGTTCGGCCCCGATCTTCTGACCAGCGCCCTGCTTCACCAGCCGGCGGGGTCGACGTAGGGGCGATGGTTGGAGTACGGGCGCATCCATGGCAGGTCGCCGAGCCGCGCACGCCACGCCGTGACCATGTCATCGGCCTGGTCGGTGAGGATTTCGGCGGCCTGGCGCAAGGCCTGCTCGTCGTCCGGGGTGAGCCATACCGTGTCCTTCAGCCGCTGCAGGTCCTGGAGGGTCAGGGGCGAGGTGGCGGCCTCGTCGGTGCCGTAGGTGTAGCCGGGGATCTGGTCGGGATGTTCGGTCACCGTTTCCGGTGTCGGCGTGTGATCGCTCATCGCAAGCCCCCTTGGTCGATGTGCAACGCGGATCGCAGTTCGAAGGATCACAGCACGCCTGTCCCGTTTGCCGGTGCCACGCCCTTGATCTGCGGAAACTTGTACGTCTCCAGACAGAGCCGGAGGTTCGTCGTTCCGGCCGCAAGCCGGTCGGGGACCGGCTCCCCCGAGGGGTGCCGTAATGGCACGCTAACCGCGGGACGCTTCATCCTTGAGGCGAAGCGGCCCTTCGTCATCGATCTGCGACGGCCGCTCCCTGCGGCCACCGGTCGCTACGCCCACGTGATCCTGCGGCGTCTGCGCGCCCACCTCGACGGCCTGGTGAACGCCGACGAGCTGGACGCGCTCGACATCCTCCCCGGCGACGGGAACGACGGCCTCCTGCGGCGCGACGACCTCACCGTCCGCACCACACGGACCGTGTGGGTGGCCAGACGGCCGTAAGGGGCCTCGTTGCCGGCGATGCATCTGAAGAAGGTCGCGACGTATCCCGGGTGGGGTCGGCTCCTTGACGTGATCCCCAGCGGGCAGATCTCAACCGGCGCTTGACCAGTTCGCGAGCCCAAAGACGGTGAGGGTAGAGGCCCAGGCCAGGGGCTGAGGTATGCGATCCCCATCGGCGAAACGTACGGCTGATCGCCGCGCGCATAGGCGTGACCGTTTTTGTGGTCCTCGCCATCACCGCCGCGTGGTACCGGCCGCAGCCCTCAGCCTGTCGTCATCCCCGTGAGCACGTTGGTCAGCCACGAGACCGCCAGCAGGGCGGCGCCGGAGGCGATGCCGAGGCCGATGGAGACGAGGCATCCCTGCCCGCCGCCCATCCGGCGGCGCATGGGAACCTCGGGATCGAGCCCTTGCCAGACGGGCCGAGGCTCGAGCAGCAAGAACACGATGGCCCCGGCCTCTCCCACCGTGAACAGCCAGAACCATGCCCACCGGTTGCCGAGGCGCGGCCGTGCCGTACCGAGCATGCTGAGCAGCGAGACGAACCACGCGGCCGCCACCAGCCAGCCCCCATGAGGGACAGGGACGTGGAAGGGCCATTCGGAGAAGATCCCGTTCCCGCGCTGGGCCCTCGGCTGCTGGACGACCAGCCTCGCGCCCGCCGCGTCCACGTCGTGGTACAGCTCCTTGCTCTCGTAGTCGCACTTCGGCAGCCCCTGGCAGAACGTGAGCGGTGCCACGCGGTACCAGAACAGCGGACCCGACGACCAGCGAAGCTCGGACACATGCTGACCGGACTCGGTTGCGATGACGTAGATCACCTCGCCTGCCCGTAGGGAGGCCCGGAACTCCTCGACGGAGCGGTTCGGCGGATCCACGCTGAACGCCGTGACCAGGCCACCCCAGACGAGCACGACGAGCAGCACCACCCGCCCCCATAATCCCGCGAGCCGATAAGGCTCGCGCACCACAATGCCTTCGTGATACGACTCCACGCGTCACCCCGTCAATGTCCGGCCCCCCGGCACCGCCACCCTGGAACATGAGGACTTTCGGGTCAATAGTCGCGAGGACATCAGTGGGGTCACGTCCGGTCTTCGAACCGGCTCGACCGGTCCGCCTACGGGTGATCGTCGTGAGCAGTGAGGGCGATCTTCCCTTGCCGGGGTCCTCGCGCGTCGGCCGCGTGTGCTTCGGCTGCATGGGTCGTGGGGAACACTTCCTGAGCGGGTCGTCGATCGTGCTCGGAGTACGGGTTTCAAGGAGGCCGGCACCGAGCGCGTCCGCGATGATGGGCGTGTGGACTTCGAGCCGTACCGGGGTGAGCTGGTGGCGTACTGCTACCGGATGCTGGGCTCGTTCCACGAGGCCGAGGACCTGGTGCAGGAGACGATGCTGCGGGCGTGGAAGGCCCGCGACCGGTACGACCGCACACGGGCGTCCGTACGGACCTGGCTGTACCGGATCGCGACCAACGCGTGCCTGACGCGCTGGAAGTTCAGCGCCGCCGAGGTCGCCGCACAGCTCGGCGCGACGTGATCATCATGGGCAGCCTGAGCGTCGTGCGCGCGCTCATGGCCGAGGACCTGGTCGACGAGTACCGCTCCTGACCTTCCCCACGATCCTCAGCACCGGCGAACGGCTGTTCCCCGCCGCCGGCCCGCCCGCGTACCTGCAGTGCCTGTCAGCGGAGCCGGCCGGCGCCGCCGTCCACGCGCGATACGGGAGGGCGGCACTATGACGATCGGCTTCCCGGGCGGCATCCACCCACGCCCCACCGCGGCCACCCGCGCACTCTGATCGCTCCGGCCGGCGTTCGGCCGCTAGCGCCCGCCCTGGCGACCGAACGCCGACGGGCCGTCGCCTGGGCGGGAGGAGAGCAGGACGAGCGCCGCCTCGCGGCCTTGCTCGTCACCGACGGAGTCGAAGGCCTTCAGTGCCTCCTCGGCCATCTCGCGGGCCAGGCCGCCCGCCCCCTCCGCATGGTTCACCCAGGCGAGTGCGAGCAGGGCGCGCGCGTCGAGCAGCCGGTCGCCCAGCCGTACGGCGATGCCCCTCGCCTTCTCCGCGCACTCCCTGGCCTGGGGCACCCGGCCCTGCGCCAGCCGTACCGAGGCGAGCTCCAGCAGGGTGTCGGTGTGGCGGTGCCGATCCCCGAGACCGGCGAAGTGCTCGGCCGCGACGGCGAGCCGGTCGGCCGCCTCCTCCGGACGCCGGGCCCTGTGGAGCACCGTGCCGAGCGCCTGCAGCGCCTCCGCGGTGCCACTGGCGCTGCCGCCCAGGGCGTGCAGGCACTCGGTGAGAGTGCGCTCGGCCTCACCGAGGCGGCCTTGATCCAGGAGCACCTGGCCGAGCCTGCGCTGGGTGTGCGCCACGTCGCGGCTGCGGCCCTCTCGCCGGAGCATGTCCAGCGCCCGCGTGAGCAGGTCCAGGGCCTCGTCCCACCGGCGTTCGGCCCGGTGCAGGTCGCCCTTGTCGCGAAGGATGAGCGCCTCGGCGCGGACGTCGCCGGTACGGCGGGCCGCCTTCAGGCCCGTCTCGCAGACCTGGTGCCAGTCGTCAAGGAACCTCCACCGTTCCAGGAAGGGCACCAGCAGGTGCGCGAGCCGCCACGCGCCGTCGTCCAGCACGACCCCGTGCAGGTCGTCGACCAGGCAGACCAGGAAGGCCCGCTCGGCGGCCAGCCACTCCACCGACTCCTTGATGTCCCGCGTGGCGAAGTTCCCCGGGGAGGGGGCGCTGGAGACGAGGGTGAACCTCGACGTCTGCAACCGGGCGACGGCGAGGGCCTGGAGCTTCGCGAGCGCGGCGCGCACGACCTGCACGCCGTCCTCCTCCATCAGCCGTTCGCGGGCGAAGAGCCGGGTCAGATCGTGCAGCCGGTAGCGGACCTGGCCGGCCACGTCCACGGTGTGCGCCTCCAGCAGCCCGGCGTCGAGGAGGGCGTCCGCCTGGTCGCCGAAGATCTGGACGGCCCAGTCGGCCACGTCCGGGGCGGACAGCGTTCCGAGCAGGCGCAGCAAACGCCTGGTCTCCCGTGACAGCCCGTCGTAGCCGATCGCGTACACGCTTCTGACCGTCTGGTCGCCCGAATGGAGCCGGTCCAGCCGCCTGGACTCGTCCTCCAGCAGGCCGGCCAGGTAGCCGGGGGTCCAGCCGGGCCTCGCGGCGAGGCGGGAGCCGGCGACTCGCAGGGCGATCGGCAGGCCGCCACAGAAGCGCACCACCTTGCGCACCCCCTCGTCGTCCGCGCGCTCCTTCCCGATCAGCTTGACGAGCAGGACGCACGCCTCGTCGTCGTCGAGCATGCCGAGCGGCACCCGTGCCGCGCCGGTGAGCCCGCCGAGCGCGGACCTGCTCGTGACGACGGTCGGGCAGGAGGTGAGCAGCGGCCGCACCTGGGACTCGTCGGCGGCGTTGTCGAGCAGCACGAGCATGCGGCGGTTGGCGGTGTAGGTGCGAAGGAGCTTCTGCCTCTGGTCGAAGCCCGCGGGGACGGCCTGGGCGGGGCAGCCGAGCCAGCGCAGGAAGTCCTCCAGGATCGCGGCCGGCCTTGTCGACTCGCGCAGGTCGGCGTAGAGGATGCCGTCGGGGAAGCGGTCGCGATGCAGCCAGGCGGCGTGCACGGCGAGGGCCGACTTGCCCACGCCGGCCTGGCCGTGCACGACGACCAGGCCGGAGATAAGCTGGTCGAGCAGGTGGGCCCGTCCGGTGAAGTGGGCGACGTCGCACGGCAGCAGTACCGGCGGACCGGCGGAGACGTGCAGCATGACGTCGTCGTGCAGCATGCGGTGGTAGAGCAATTGCAGATCGGGATCGGGTTCGATGGCGTGCCCGTCGTCGAGGTGGTCGCGCAGCGCGGTATAGGCGGCGAGCGCGTCCACGCGCCGCCCGCTGCGGTACAGCGCCAGCATGTACAGGGCTCGTAAGCTCTGCCACAGCGGGTGCTGCGCCACGAGCATCCGCAGCTCGGCCAGCAGCATGCGGTGGTGGCCCGCCTCCAGATCGAGGCCGATCCGGCGTTCCAGGGCGAGCAGGCGGAGCTCTTCCAGCTCCTCGCGCAGCCGCCGCGTCTCGATCCAGCGTTGCGCGTCGGGATCGACGTCGGCCAGGACGGGGCCGCGCCACAAGCTGAGCGCCTCCCGCAGCTTCCCGACGTCGCGGCCGGTCAGGCCCTCGTGTACGAGCCGTCGGAAGCGGCCGACATCGACCTGGTGGTCCTCGATGGCAAGGGTGTAGGTGCCCGACACGGTGGTGATGACGTCCTTGCCCAGGAGCTGCCGCAGCCGGCCGATGTAGCCGCGGATCAGGGAGTCGGACCTGTCGCCGTCCTCTCGTGGCCACAGCAGCTGCCGCAACCGCCCGGCGGTGAGCGGTCTGCGCGCGTTGAGCAGGAACAGCGCCAGCAGATCACGGTGCTTCGGCACGGTCGGCGTGTGGTCCTCGGCGCCGTCACGTACCTCTAATGCCCCCATAATCCGGAATTCCACGGCAAATCCTCGCGATCATCGGCCGGGCCAATCGTACCCGTGGACGCGCGGGGCATGGTCGGGCGCAGCGCGCGGCGCGCGACACGCACTGGCCGGAGGCGACGCATTTGTCCTGGTCGATGGTTATCTTCATGCGATCCTCTTGATGTGCTCGGGATTACCAGGTGACGGGGAGTTCGTAGACGCCGTAGACCTGGCCGTCGTGCTTGAACGGGATCTGGTCCAGGCCGGTCGCCAGGCGCAGGGTGGGGATGCGCCGGTAGAGAGTGCTGTAGACGACCTGTAGCTCCAGGCGGGCCAGGGATTGGCCCAGGCACTGGTGCACCCCGAACCCGAAGGCCACGTGACGGCGGGCGTCACGGTTGATGTCCAGCTCGTCGGAGATGTCGGCGGCCACCGCGATGGCCGCCTCGCCGATGTCCGCGGCGCTGCCGACGCCGATGTATGTGCGACAAGAGGTCGCACGCGGTGAGTGAGCCTTTCCGCGCAAGGTGGTGGAGTCACCCTCAGTGATCACGAGTACGGCGCACCCGAACCCGTTGACCATGAACGCAGGGGGTCGTTAACCGCTTGTCGGCCGCCACGCGCATCGCCGATGATTGCGGCCATGGCCACGACACGACGAGCCGACATGTTCACCGCGGACGGCAAGCCGTCTGACGACGACCCGCGTGAGACCGGACCGACGTTGGGCGACGAGCGCACCACGCTGGCCGAATCCCTGCGCTGTGCACGCCTCACGTTGGAGATGAAGTGCTCAGGTCTCGATGCGGAGGCTATGGCGCGGCGTTCCGTCGAACCGTCGACGATGTCGCTCCTGGGTATCGTGCGACACCTGGCCGAGGTGGAGCGTGCGACGTTCCGGGTGCTGATGGCGGGACAGGACGTGCCCCGGCTGTTCTGCTCCGATACCGACCGTGACGGTGATTTCGATGGCGCTGTTCCCGACCCCCAGGTGGTCGCGGAGGCGTGGGACGCATGGCATGCGGAGGTGGACTTCGCCACGCGGTTCGTGGCCGAGGCGCCCAGTCTCGACATCACCGCCGACGATCCCTTGAATCTGCATGGCAGCGGTGGAGGGGCGATGTCGCTGCGCGAGGTGCTGGTCGGAATGGTCTGGGAGTAAGCCCGCCACCTGGGTCACGTCGACTTGTTGCGCGAGCGGATCGACGGACGCATAGGCCAGTGACAAGCCCTTGCCGGCTGCGGCTCATCCGTCACTGGCACGCGGTCACATGTCCCAGGTGACCGGGAGGCTCTTCACCCCGTAGATGTCCGCGGTCTCCGGGCGCAGGCCGACCTCTTCAGCCGGTACCGCCAGGCGCAGCGTGGGGAAGCGGTTGACCAGCGCGGGGAACGCGACCCGCATCTCGACGCGGGCCAGCTGCTGACCCAGGCACTGGTGGATGCCGTGGCCGAAGGCCAGGTGCCCGCCGTCCTGCCTGCGGAGGTCGAGCACGTGGGGATCGGCGAAGCGCTCGGGGTCGCGGTTGGCGGTGTTGTACGACAGGATGACCGTCGTACCGGCCTTGATGGTCTGGCCGCCCAACTCGACGTCCTCCAGCGCCGTCCTCATGAACGTCTTGGCCACGCTCAGATACCGCAGCAGCTCCTCCACGGCCCGGTCGGTGAGCGCGGGATCGGCGCGCAGCGCGGCCAGCTGCGCCGGGTTGCGCAGCAGGGCGAAGGTGCCCAGCGCCAGCATGTTCGCGGTGGTGTCGAGCCCGGCCGCCAGCAGGATCAGGGCGACACCCCTCAGCTCCTCGTCGGTGAGGTCGCTGTCGGTGAGGTCGCTGAGCACGTCGTCGGTGGGGTTCGCGCGTTTGGCGGCCACCAGCTCCGCGAGGTAGTTCTGGGTCGCGGTGTAGGCCGCTATCAGCTCCTCGTCGCTTGTCTCCCCGCCGAGGAACGAGTCGACCTGCTCCTGGAAGGAGCCCCGGTCCTGGTACGGCACCCCCAGCAGCTCACAGATGATGATGGCGGGGATGGGCTTGGCGAACGCGGTCACCAGGTCCGTCGGCGGCCCGGCCTTCTCCATGGCGTCCAGGTGGTCGGCGGTGATCTGCTCGACGCGCTCGCTGAGCAGTCGCATCCGCCGTACGGTGAACTTGCCCACCAGCGGTTTGCGATAGCGCCCGTGCTGTGGCTCGTCCATGAGGAGGAACTCCCCGGGCGGTGCCGGAGGGACCTCGATGCCGGTCATGTCGAAGGACGGGTGGTGGAGCATGAGCTCCTTGCGCGAGCTGAACCGCGAATCCGCCAGGACCGACCGGACCAGGTCGTAACCGGTGATCAGCCAGCCCTGGTGCCCGTCAGGGAAGGGGTAGCGGCTGATCGGGCCGTGCTCGCGGGCCTGGATCAGCTCCTTGGGCGGGTCAAAGGGACAGCCGGGCTGACGCGCGGTCGGCAGCGTGGTGACGGTGTGTTCCATGGTCATTCCTCTCATCGGCCTAGGTTCAAATCGCGATAGCACGTGTTTTCGCAGCTCGAAAGGTGCGTCGCATTCACCCCTTTCGCAGCCCCGAGGCCGCGATCGCTCACGGCATCCACCCTCGCCGACCGCTCTGATACCGGGCCGTTGCCGTGCTGACGCGGCGCTGACACGACACCGCAGCTCGCCGGTCAGGCGAACGTGCTGGATACTCGGCGTCCTCGAATACGCCCCGCGCGACATCCGCATCAGCGCAGTCTGCCCCCGGCACCGTCGACACCCCCATGGTCGGCGTCGTGATCGCCAAGGAGAGCTCTACCGTGCCGAGGCCGAAGTCGACCTGCCCAGCGACCGGCTCGGGACGTCGCCACGGTTCGGCACAATGACTGATGTGCGAGTTGAGTTGCTCGGGCCGTTCGAGGTCCGGAACCGCGATGGCGCCGTGGTGGAGGTTCCCGGCATTCGGCTGCGCGCGCTGCTGGCCGCACTCGCCCTCGAACCTGGCCGGAGCGTCACGCGCGCGAGGCTGGTGGACTGGATCTGGGGCCAACGGCCGCCCGCGGACGAAGTGAATGCCTTGCAGGCGTTGGTGTCCAGACTGCGCAGGGTGTTGCCGGACGGTGTGATCGAGGCGGAGTCCGGCGGGTACCGGCTGGCCGTGGCTCCTGATGCCGTGGACGTGTGCCGGTTCGAGCAGCTGGTTGGTCAGGCCCGTGCCGTCGAGGTCGCGGCGCGGGCGGATCTGCTGCGCTCGGCCTTGGCGTTGTGGCGCGGTACGGCCATGGCGGACATCGCACTGCGTGGCAGCGACGCGTTCGACGCTGCGGTCGCGCGTCTGGACGAACTCTACGCTGCCGCGCTCGGGGATCGGGTGGATGCGGATATTCGCCTCGGCCGTGGCTCGGAGTTGGTCTCCGAGCTGACCGAGCTGGTCGCCACGTATCCGCTGCGGGAGGGGTTCGTGGCGGCCTTGATGCGAGCGCTCGCCGAGGCGGGGCGTGAGACCGAGGCGCTGACCGTTTACCAGCGGACGCGCGAGCTGCTCGCTGAGGAGTTGGGCGCCGACCCATCGGCCGAGCTCTCCGCGCTGCACACCGCGTTGCTGCGTGGCGAGCTGGGCGAGCGGGCGGAGAACCGCAGGACGAACCTGCGCGCCGAGCTGACGAGTTTCGTCGGCAAGGACGACGACATCTCCGCGGTCGCCGGTCTCGCCGTCAAGCACCGACTGGTCACCTTGACGGGGGCGGGTGGCTCCGGCAAGACGAGGCTGGCCACGGAGACCGCGCGGACGATGCTCGCCGAGCTGCCGGATGGGGCGTGGCTGGTCGAATTGGCCTCGCTGCGGACAGGCGGTGAGCTGGCGCAGGCCGCCCTTACCGCGATCGGCCTGCGTGACCAGGCATTGCTCGGCGGTGGGCGAGGTGGGGAACCGATGGATCGGCTCATCGCCGCGGTCAGGGAGCGCGCGATCTTGCTGATCCTGGACAACTGCGAGCACGTGATCGAGGCGGCCGCGGGTTTCACTGATCGGCTTTTGGGGGAGTGCCGGCGGCTGCGGATTCTGGCCACGAGCAGGGAACCGCTCGGTATCACCGGGGAGGTGCTGTGGCAGGTCGAGCCACTCACGCTGCCGGCCAAGGGAGCGGACCCCTCCGAGGTCGGGTCCTCGGCCGCGGTGCGGCTGCTGCGAGACCGCGCGGCTTTGGTGCGCAAGGACATCGGCTCCGACGCGCACACCTTGTCGGCCATGGCGCGGATCTGCCGGGCGCTCGACGGGGTGCCGCTGGCGATCGAACTGGCCGCGGCACGGCTGCGCACCATGTCCATCGATCAGCTGGCACGTCGGCTCGATGACCGATTCCGTCTGCTGACCAGCGGCAGCCGTACGGCGCTTCCCCGGCACAAGACGCTGCGCGCGGTCGTGGACTGGAGCTGGGACCTGTTGACCGAGGCCGAACGTGGCGTGCTGCGGCGGCTCTCGGTGTTCTCCGGCGGGGCCAGCCTGGAAGCGGCCGAACGGGTGTGCGGGGACGAGGCGTTCGCCGGGGAGCAGGTGCTCGACGTGCTGACGGCGTTGATCGAGAAGTCGCTGCTGCTCGCCGACGGCGAGGGCACGCCGCGCTACCGGATGCTCGACACCATCAGGGAGTACGCGGCGCACCGGCTCGCCGAAGCCGGGGAAACCGGTCGGGCGCGCCGGGCTCACCTTGCCTACGTCACCGAGCTGGCCGAGACGGCCGAGCCGCACCTGCGCCGGGCCGAGCAGCTGGAATGGCTGTCCAGGCTCGAGGCCGAGCACGACAACATCAGTGCGGCCCTGCGCGGGGCGATCGCCGAGGGATGGGCCCAAGAGGCGATGCGGCTGGTCGCGGCCGTGGGCTGGTACTGGTTCCTCAGTGGGCACAGGGCCGAGGGCACCGAGTTGAGCATCGCGGCGGCCTCGCTGGACGGTGAGGTGTCCGACGAGGTACGGGCGATGGCGTACACCCTTGTGACAGTGTTCGTCACCTCCGGGCCCGGCCGCGATCAGTATCAGGCGCGGGAGTGGATCCACGAGGCGCACCGGTTCATCCAGCGCAGCGGGTATCGTAACCCGCTGCTCGGGTTCGTCGGGCCGCTGGAGCGGATGCTGCAGGAGCCGTCGGAGTTCCTGCCCGCGTTCGAGCCGCTCATCGCCGACGACGATCCATGGGTGCGCGCCCAGGCCAGGCTCACTCGTGGCCGATTGCGGCTTACGCTCGACGGCGATGAGACCGACGTGGACATCGACATCGAAATCGCCCTTTCCGAGTACCGCACGCTGGGTGACCGGTGGGGGATCTCGTTGGCGCTGACCTTCCTGGCCGATCGGCTCGCCATGCGCGGCGAGTTCGCACGCGCGTGTGCGCACTACGAAGAGGCGGTCGCGGCGCTGACCGAGGTAGGCGCGACCGAGGACGTGGTCGGCCTGCGGGCGCGGCAGGCTCAGCTGTACTGGCTGCTCGGCGATGAGCGATCCAGCACGTCCGCCATGGCGGAAGCCCAGCGGTGCGCGGACGGGATCACCTGGCCGGACACGCTTGCCGAGCTGGCGCTTTCGGAGGCGCAGCTGGCGCGCTGGCGCGGCGAGCCGGACAAGGCACACCAGCACCTGGCAACGGTGCGGGCGATGGCGGGCAGCGAGGAACTGAGCGACATGGCCCGCGCCAAGGCCATGGACCTGTACGGCTACCTCACTGAGGATCTCGAGGAGGCCCGCGCGCATCGGACCGAGGCGTTCCGCGCGGCTGCGGAGACGACGTATCCACCGCTGATCGCCGAGGTGTTGATCGGGATCGCGGATCTCGCGCTGCGCCAGGGACAGTACGAGCAGGCCGTGCGAGTGCTCGCGGCAAGCGACGGCGTGCGCGGTACGCCGGATCGTTCGCAGCCGGACGCTTCCAGGATCGCCACGGACACGCGAAATCACCTCGGTGAAACCGTGTTCACCGAGGCGACCCGTGCCGGCCGGGGGAGGGATTGGCGTGAGCTGGCCGAGATCACGCTCGCTTCGTGAACGTCGCGCGGGCCCACAGGTAGCCGATCAACGCGAGCCCCACACACCAGGCGATCGCCGTGATGGTCGAGCTCGCCGACGGCGCGCCGGTCAGCAACCCGCGCAGGGTTTCGATGATCGAGGTGAACGGCTGGTACTCGGCGAATTGCCGCGCACCCGCCCCCATCTTGTCGGCCGGCACGAATGCGCTGCTCAAGAAGGGCAGGAGCATCAGCGGGACAGCGGCGATTCCCGCGCTTTCCGGCGACTTCGCCGCGAGGCCGAACGCTACGGTCAGCCAGCCGATCGCCACTACCGCCAGGGCGACGATGCCGATCACGCCGAGCCACTGCGTGAAACTCGCCGACGGCCGGAAGCCCATCAGCAACGCGACCCCGACGATGAGCACGATGGCCACCATGCTCCGTAGCATGGTCGTGATCACGTGCGCGTTCAGCACCGCGGCCCGGGACACATGCATGACGCGAAGCCGGTTGATGAATCCGGTCGTCATATCGGAATTCACCGCGATGGCGGCGGGGCTGATCCCGTAGCAGATGGTCGTCATGATCAACCCTGGCGTCGCGTAATCGGCATAGTTGACGCCGACGTTGAACGCGTCGCCGAGCACATAGACGAACATGAACATCAGAATGATCGGCATGATCACGGCGTTGAACAGTGCCAGCGGATTCCTCGTCGCGTGCCGCAAATTACGCCGCAACATGGTCGCGGAATCCGCCAGGGAAGCCGAGATGACATTCATCGTGCACTGACCTCCTTGTTCCCGCTACCGGTAAGGGCGAGGAAGACGTCATCCAGGTCCGGTGTATGCACCGACAATTCCTCGACTTCTACGGAATGCGCGTCGAGCCGATCGAGCAGCGCGCGCAATGACCTCACCGCGCCATCGCCGGGAACACGCAAGGCCAACTCTTCGTCGTCCCTTGTGGACTCGTGCAGGACCCGTGCCGCGACGTCGAGTTCGCGCCGATCCGTGAACCGTAGCCGGACATGGCTGCCGGGAACCCGGCGCTTGAGCTCATCGGCGGTGCCCTCGGCGACCAGCCGGCCCTGATCGAGTACGGCGATACGGTTGGCGAGTTCGTCGGCCTCCTCGAGATACTGGGTGGTGAGGAAGATGGTCGTACCGTCGGCGACCAGTTCCCGGATGATCTCCCACATGGTGCGGCGGCTGCGCGGATCGAGTCCCGTCGTGGGCTCGTCCAGGAAAATGATCTGCGGTTTGCCGGCCAGCGTCATGGCGAGGTCCAGTTTGCGACGCATGCCGCCGGAGTAGGACGCCGCCAGTTTGCTCGCCGCTTCGACCAGGTCGAACCGGTCGAGCAACCGGTCGGTGATTCGTTTGCCCTCCGCCTTGGGCAGGTGCAGCAGATCCGCCATCATCAGCAGGTTCTCCTCACCGGTGAGCAGGTCGTCCACCGAAGCGAACTGCCCGGTGACCCCGATCGCCGCGCGCACCGCCTTGGTTTCCGTGGCCACGTCGTGCCCGGCGACGACCACCTTCCCGGCGTCGGGAGTCAGCAGCGTGGTCAACACGTTCACCGTCGTGGTCTTCCCAGCGCCGTTGGGCCCGAGCAGGGCGAAGACCGTGCCGGTCCGGACATCCAGGTCGATGCCGTCGAGCACGATCTTGTCTTTGTATGCCTTTCGCAGCCCAGTGGCCGCGATCGCTGAACCGTTCATGGCGTCCACCATCGCCGACCGCTCTGATGCCGGGCCGTTGCCGTGCTGACGCGCCCGCTGACACGACACCGCATCAGACCGGATGGCCACCGGGACCTCCGCCGCCCCGCCGTACCTGGGCGGCACCCGGCAGCGGAACTACCGCCACGAGATGGGCAGCGCGGCAGCCGCGGCGCCCTCGCGTGATCAGGTGTCGCCTACTGCCGTGGGAGTCTGACAAGCGGCCGGCCCGTCGCTCAGCTACCCGTCAGCGGCGTGATGTGGCGGAGAAAGGCCTCCGCGATGGTTCTGAGCCGGTCGGTGCGCCAGACTGGTGCGTAGTCGAACGTGGCATCGCCTCCCACGGGAACGCAGATCAAGCCGGGACGCGGGTAGAAGGGGTAGGACCGGAATACGAGCGAAACGTGCCACAGCCAGCGAAGGTAGGTCACAGGCGCGAATCGGTGTCGTAGGCCCGGTGCTCCCGAAGCTCCGGCGAGAGGCAAAGTAGCCGGCAATCAGTCTCGCCAGCTTGATCCCTCCCTGCGTGTGCTCGGTGCGTCCGGTAACGATCGTTCGCGATACACAAAGATCAACATAACGTCGCCACAGGTCGCGACTGTAAAGCTTCCCGCGTACGCGCCTACGTCACGCACTACCCAGGAAAGCTCGCCCGCCGCCCCGAACTCGACAAAGCCCTCCTGGTCGCCCGCGCTGGCGACCAGCTCGTGGTGACCAAGCTCGACCGGCTCGGCCGCTCCCTGGAGAACCTCATCGAGTTGTCCAAGCGGCTGGAGGCCGAGGGCGTCGACCTGGTCGTGCTCGACCAGGGCATCGACACCTCCACGGCGGTGGGCCGCATGTTCTTCCAGATCCTGGGCGCGGTCGCCGAATTCGAGCACGCCCTGTTGTCCGAACGCACGGTGGACGGCCTGGAGGCCGCCCGCGCCCGGGGCCGCACCGGCGGACAGAAGCCCGGTGAGGATGCAGAGCTGATCTCGATCTTCGGGCTCAGATGGCCGTAGGCCAATCCGATGACGCGACACCGGCGACCAAGGCCGACTGGTCTGAACTTGAGGACGTGCACATAGAACGACATGTGCGCGCGGACAATGAGTCGTCCAGTGCCGCCTGCTAGGCAATTATCAGATACATCCCCGACTGTCCGATTCCCTTTGCTGCTGCTCTGGACAGGAACAAGGGTGAGGTGACGGAGGGAATGGTGGGATGCGCATCGTTGTGGACCTCACCCGCTGCCAGGGCTACGCGCAGTGCGTGTTTCTCGCGCCAAGGGTGTTCCACCTGCACGGGGAGGAGGCGCTGCTGTACGCGCCGGCCGTCCCCGACGACCAGCTGGAGCGCGTACGCCAGGCCGCGGTGGCGTGCCCGGTCCAGGCCATCCTCCTCGGCGAGGCGGTGAGCCCCGGTGGCCGATGACCTGCGAGAGGGCAGGATCGTCATCGTCGGTGCGTCGCTGGCGGGGCTGCGGGCCGCTGAGACGCTGCGTGAGGAGGGCTTCACCGGCTCTCTGACCGTGGTGGGAGACGAGCTCTACCCGCCCTACGACAGGCCGCCGCTGTCCAAGCAGGTCCTCCTCGGCCAAGCGGTGGCAGACGCCACTCAGCTGCCGATGCGCCGAAACCCCGAGGCCCACTGGCGGCTCGGAGTGCCTGCCACTGGCCTGGATCCCCTCGGCAAGCGTGTGATGCTGGCCGACGGTGACTCGCTTCCCTTCGACCGGCTGCTGATCGCCACCGGGACCCGGGCGCGGCCCTGGCCCAACCCGGAGGAGGCCGCCCTGGACGGGGTGTTCACCCTGCGCACCTGCGATGACGCCGGACGGCTGGCCGAGCGGCTGGCCGCCGGGCCGCAGAGGGTGCTGGTGATCGGCGGTGGCTTCACCGGCTCGGAGATCGCCTCGGCCTGCCGGGAACGGGGCCTGGAGGTCACGGTCATCGAACGCGGCCCCGCACCTTTGGTGGGCGCGCTCGGTGGCACGTTGGCGAAGCTCGCCGCCGGCATGCAGCAGGCGCACGGGGTGGACCTGCGCTGCGGGGTGACGGTCACCGCCCTGCGCGGGGACGGCAACGGCCGTTTCGTCGGTGCGGACTTGTCCGATGGCAGCCACGTCGCCGCGGACATATGTGTCGTGGCGTTGGGTGCGGTCCGCAACGTGGAATGGCTGACGGACCCCGGGCTGGCGGCGGGCCCGCGCGGGATCGCCTGCGACGCCGGATGCCGGGCCTTCGACATGTACGGGATCGTCACCGACGACGTCTTCGTCGCCGGCGACGTCTCCCGCTTCCCTCATCCGCTGTTCGAATACCAGATGCTCTCCTTGGAGCATTGGGGCAACGCGGTCGCACAGGCCGAAGTGGCGGCCCACAACATGGTCAATCCAGGGCCGCTGCGGCGTCCACATCTCGCGCTGCCGACGTTCTGGTCAAGCCAGTTCGGGCTCAACATCAAGTCGGTGGGCGTCCCCACCTTCTCCGACCAGATCGTCCTTGCGCAGGGCTCGCTGGAGGCGCGCCGACTGGCGGTGGTGTACGGCTACCGGGGTCGGGTCACCGCCGCGGTCACCGTCAACATGGCCAAGTCGCTCGAGTATTACCAGCACCTGATCGAGACCGCTGCCCCGTTCCCACCCGCGCCCGGCGCGGCGGACCGTATGCTCGCCGCCGAGCTGCCACTTCCCTCCGATGTGCCGGACCCGAAGGGGCTTTCCCACGGCCCCCTTGTCGCACTCACCGGTCACCTGCCGGACCGTCGGTTGACCATGGTGCGGCCTGGCTGAACCTTCCGCCCGTCCACGAGGAGCCGAGACCATGACCACCGACACCCTGCTGAAACGAATCACCGACTACGCCAGACGCCCCAACCCCTACCCCCTGTACGCGGAACTCCGCGAAGCCGGTCCCGTGGTGCGGCAGGCAGACGGCAGCTACCTGGTCGGCACCTACCACGAGATCAACGCCCTGCTCCACGACCCGCGGATCAGTGCCGATCCCCGCAGCCGCCCGGCTCCGGCCCCTGATCCGTCCACCGAGGAGCCGCAGCTCCCCTTCTTGCGGCTCGACGACCCCGAACACCACAGGCTGCGCACCCTGGCCATGCGACCGTTCGGCCCCCCGCACAGCCCTGGCCGCATCGATGCCATGCGCGGACAGATCACCGAACTCACCGAAGAACTGATCGACATGCTGGGTGACCGCACCCGGATCGACATCGTCGACGACTTCGCCTACCCGCTGCCCGTCACGGTCATCTGCCGGCTGCTCGGTGTCCCGCGCGAGGATGAGCCGCGGTTTCGGGAATGGTCCGACGCGATCGTCGCCTCCGCCGATGTCAGCACCGAGAATGACACCACCGAGCGGGATCGAGCCGGCCGACAGGCGCGGGCCGACATGGGCCGGTACTTGGTGGACCTCGCCGAGCAGCGACGCGGCAACCCGAGTGACGACATGCTGTCCGCCTTCGTCAACGAGCCGGACCCGGCCATGCGGCTCACCCGCGAGGAACTGGCGGAGACCGCCGTCCTGCTGCTCATCGCCGGACACGAGACCACTGTCAACCTGATCACCAACGGGGTGCTCACCCTGCTGCGTCACCCCGACCAGCTCGACCGGCTGCGCAAGGATCCCGGACTGCTGCCCGGCGCGGTGGAGGAACTGCTGCGCTACGAGCCTCCGGTGCACATGCGCGAGCGGGTCCCGCTCGCCGACATCGACATCGCGGGCTTCACCCTGCCCAAAGGGGCGACGCTGGTGCTCGTACTCGCCTCAGGTAATCGCGACCCGAAACGGTTCCACGAGCCCGACCGGTTCGATCCCACTCGCTCGGACAACCAGCACCTCGGCTTCGGCGGCGGCATCCATCTGTGCTACGGCGGTCCGCTGGCCCGGCTCGAAGCCCAGATCGCACTGGGCGCGCTGATCCCCCGCCTCGGCACTGCGACCCTGATCCAGGACCCGCCGCCCTACCGGCACAACGCCATGCTGCGCGGCCCCCGCCACCTCCCGATCGAGGTGCATGAAGCCACCTGACATACGTGCGAGAGCCATGCGGCTGAGGCGCGAAATAGCGTCTGACTTGCTGCGACTCCCTCTCTGTCAGACTCTTGTGAGACATGGGACGAATGAGTCCTCATGATGTGAAACAGGGCTAGACAGGACGATCGAGACAGTGACGATGACCCTCGCAGACCAGGCCGCCATGAGGGGGCAGGATGGTCTGGTGACCGACGATCGGGTGCGCCGGCCGGTGCGCCGGACCTTCACCGCCGCCTACAAGGCGCGGATCTTGGCGGCCTATGACGCACTGCCCGAGGGCAGCCCCGAGCGTGGCGCGCTGATGCGCAAGGAAAAGCTGTATCACTCCCACATCGAGCACTGGCGAAAGCAGCAGGAGAACGGGACACTGGCCGCTTCGACGGGTAAGCCGAAAAAGAGCACGGAGTC
>NZ_JBFBIK010000076.1:0-35135 GCF_040685555.1 Sphaerisporangium sp. NPDC088356 | reverse complement strand
TATGCATATTCATGCACTGGCTTTTAACACACTGTTGAGTTCTCAAGAAACGGACACGTACACCAGACACGAACCAGAACCAGTGGCTCCGGCCCCGTCCAGGGCGCACCTCTCGTTGTCTAACTTTACCAGGTCCAGACACTTCCTGTCAAATCTTCCGATCTGGCAGGAACCGCCCCGAACTGGTACAGTTCGGCTGCCCCGTCTCCAGGGCAACCCGTCCAACTTACCCTGTTGTCCACTCGATGTCCAGTCGAACTGTCAAAAAAGTTCGTCTCGATCATGTGCGGGCAACACGTCAGCTCCGGATCCTCCGTCAGGGACGGCGAATCCGAGAACATGTCTTCCGGGATGCCCGGGAGTCAGGCGCCTGATCGGCAGCCCGTCGTTCCCTGGGGCGAAGAGAACACTAAGCGGCGTCCGGGGCTCCGTCAAATCGTCGCGGGGCCAACCACCCAGTTCACCCCTCCGATGGCAGAAAGACTCTCCAGATCGCCACAGGAGTGTCACCGAAGACGCCTCCGGCCCCCGGTGACAGACGCGCACCGGGGGCCGGAGGGATGCCGTGAGCGCTAGCCGGCGACGACCTCGACGCCGCCGACGGAGCGCTTCCCACGCCGGAGCACCAGGAACCGCCCGTACAGCAGGTCCTCCGCGGACGGGACGTACGACTCGTCCGTGATCTTCGTGTTGTTGAGGTACGCCCCGCCCTCCTTGACGGCGCGGCGAGCGGCCGACTTGCTCTCGACGAGCCCGCTCTCGGCCAGCAGGTCGACGTACGAGGCACCGAGCGCGGGCACCGTGGCCCTGGGCACCTCCGCCAGCGCCGCCGCGAGCGTGCGCTCAGGCAGCTCCTCCAGCGAGCCCTGGCCGAACAGCGCGCCCGACGCGGCGATCACCGCGGCGCACTCCTCCGCCCCGTGCAGCAGGGTCGTGAACTCCTCCGCCAACGCCCGCTGCGCTTCACGGGCCGCAGGGCGGTCGGACGCGCTCTTCTCCAGCGCCTCGATCTCGTCCCGGGACCTGAAGCTGAAGATCTTCAGGAACTTCACGACGTCGCGGTCGTCGGAGTTGAGCCAGAACTGGTAGAAGGCGTACGGCGAGGTCAGCTCGGGGTCGAGCCACACCGCCCCGCCAGCCGTCTTGCCGAACTTCGTGCCGTCGGCCTTGGTGATCAACGGCACGGTCAGCGCGTGCACATGGCCGCCCTCGACGCGGCGGATCAGGTCGCACCCCGCCGTGATGTTGCCCCACTGGTCGCTGCCGCCGATCTGCAGCGAGCACCCGTGCCTGCGGTAGAGCTCCAGGTAATCGTTGGCCTGCAGGATCTGGTAGCTGAACTCGGTGTAGCTGAGCCCCTCCCCCGCCAGGCGGGCCGAGACCGACTCGCGCCCCAGCATGCGGTTCACGGGGAAGTGCTTGCCGACGTCACGCAGGAAGTCGATGGCCGAGAGGCCGTGGGTCCAGTCGAGGTTGCTCACCAGGAGGGAACCGGAGGAGTCGGACAGGTCGATGAACTTCTCGACCTGGACGCGGATGCGCCGCACCCACTCGGCGACGACCTCTGTCGAGTTGAGCGAGCGCTCCTCGCTCTTGCCGCTGGGGTCGCCGATGAGGCCGGTGGCCCCGCCGACCAGCCCGATGGCGCGGTGGCCGGCCCGCTGGATGCGCGTCAGCGTGAGGAGCGGGACGAGGTTGCCGACGTGCAGCGACGGTGCCGTCGGGTCGAACCCGCAATAGACCGTGATCGGACCCTCGGCCATCGCCACCCTCAGGGCGTCGATATCGGTGGACTGCGCGATCAGGCCGCGCCACGCAAGGTCATCGAGGATGTCGGTCACGATCCTGGCCTTCATGGTTGGTTCGACGGATGGATGTACGGCTTTCGCCTTGCCCTACAGCCTGCCCGATCACCGCACCGCTCCGCCACTTGAAAGCCCTGCCTCGCGATCACGAGCTCGGGCGGACCTTGGGCACGTGCTTGCGGTACGGCGAGACGGTGGGGTCGCCCTCGATCCAGAAGCGCCACGGGGTGTCCGCGGCGGTGGAGACGCCGGTGCGCGGGCCTGAGCGGACCGACGCGGGATCCACCGGGTCGCCCGCGAGGATTTCCAGCTCCGAGGAGCCCGAGCAGCAGTCGAGGCCGTTGTGCTCCCTGCCGAGGCCCAGCGCCACGGCCAGCCGCGCGGGCCCACGTGCCAGGTCGCGCTCGGGGGTCGTCCTGCCGCGACCGGTCAGCGCGGCGGCGGTGCTGGGCCGGTGGCGGCGGGTGCGGGCGGTCTCCACCCCCTCGGTCACCTCGCCGGCGCGCAGCAGCACCCCCGAGCCCATCCCCTCGGGCAGGCAGACGATATTGGCGCAGAAGTGCATGCCGTACGTGAAGTAGACGTACAGGTGCCCCGGTGGCCCGAACATGACCGAGTTGCGCGGTGTGCGCCCCCGGTAGGTGTGGGACGCCGGGTCCTCGCCGGGCGGGCCGTACGCCTCTATCTCGGTCAGGCGCACCGCGACCGGCCCGTGCCGCAGGACGCGCCCGAGCAGATCGGGCGCCACCTCCGGTGAGGGCCGGTCGAAGAACTCCCGGTCTAGGATCCGCTCGCCCACGCTGCCTGGCCGTCGACGATCTCGCGAAGGGCGCTCAGCTGGTCGCGGACACGGTCGGGCGCGGTGCCTCCGTACGCCTTGCGCGAGGCGAGCGCGCCCTGGACGTTCAGCACGTCGAGGGTGCCGGGCACGCCGCCCTCGTCGCCGGGGACGACGGTGCCGCCGGGGGTCTCCACGAAGTGCGGAGAGATCTTGGCGAGATCGTCCTCGGTGAGCTTCTCGAAGGTGGTGTCGTTGACCTGGCACCACACGACGAGGTGGCCGACCGCCTCGTGGGCGTCGCGGAACGGCACCCCCCTGCGCACCAGCAGCTCCGCCAGGTCGGTGGCCAGGGCGAAGCCGTCGGGTGCCGAGGACTCCAGACGCGCGGTGTTCACGCGCATCGTGGAGACGAGCCCGGAGACCGCGGGCAGGACCAGCAGCAGGGTGTCGACCGAGTCGAACACCGGCTCCTTGTCCTCCTGCAGGTCGCGGTTGTAGGTGAGAGGCAGGCCCTTGAGCGTGGTCAGCAGCGTCATCAGGTTGCCGATGAGCCTGCCGGACTTGCCCCGGGCCAGCTCGGCGACGTCGGGGTTCTTCTTCTGCGGCATGATCGACGAGCCGGTGGAGTAGGCGTCGTCCATCTCGATCCAGTGGAACTCCTGGGAGGCCCAAAGGACGATCTCCTCGCCCAGGCGCGACAGGTGGACGCCGATCAGCGAGGCGCAGAACAGGAACTCGGCGGCGAAGTCGCGGTCGGCGACGGCGTCCATGGAGTTCGGCGCCGCGGAGTCGAAGCCCAGCTCCCGCGCGACCGCCTGCGGGTCCAGGGGCAGGGACGAGCCCGCGAGCGCGCCCGCGCCGAGCGGGGAGACGGCGGCGCGCCGGTCCCAGTCGCGCAGGCGGTCGACGTCGCGGGCGATCGCGTGGACGTGCGCGAGAAGCTGGTGCCCGAACGACACCGGCTGGGCGTGCTGCAGGTGGGTCATGCCGGGGGCCGCGGTGGACGCGTGCTCCTCGGCCTGGCTCATCAGTGCCGTCTCCAGCTCGACGAGCCGCGACACGATGTAGCGGACGTGGTCGCGCAGGTAGAGCCGGAGGTCGGTCGCGACCTGGTCGTTGCGGCTGCGGCCGGCGCGCAGCTTGCCGCCGAGCGAGCCGAGACGCTCCAGGAGCCCGCGCTCCAGGGCGGTGTGGACGTCCTCGTCGGCCACGGTGGGCCGGAAGTCACCGGCCTTGCATGCCTGTTCGAGGTCGTCCAGGGCCGCGAGCATGCGCTCGAGCTCCGCCTCGCTCAGCAGCCCGGCGCGGTGGAGCACCCGGGCGTGCGCCCGTGACGCCAGCAGGTCGTACGGCGCGAGCCGCCAGTCGAACTGCACGCTGACCGACAGCCGCGTCAGCGCGTCCGCCGGACCGCCTTCGAACCTGCCACCCCAGAGCCGCATGGGCTTGCCACCCTCAGCCACCGTTCTCCTCTTCCCCAGTTCCAACGCTCAATCCGCGACCCTAGCCCAAATGGGCCTCGTCAGCCGAGACGACCGTCCCGGGCAGCGGCGATCTTGGAGGGAAGGCTCCAGAGCTGGACGAAGCCCTTTGCCAGCGACTGGTCGAAGGCGTCGCCGGTGTCGTAGGTCGCCAGCGAGAAGTCGTACAGCGAGGCCTCGGAGCGGCGCCCGGTGACGACGGCCCGCCCGGCGTGCAGGGTCATGCGGATGTCGCCGGAGACGTACTTCTGCGCGTCGGCGATGAAGGTGTCGAGCGCGTCCTTGAGCGGGGAGAACCACAGGCCGTCGTAGACCAGCTCGCCCCAGCGCTGGTCGACCGAGCGCTTGAACCGGGCGAGGTCGCGCTCGACCGTGACGTTCTCCAGCTCCATGTGCGCGGTGATCAGGGCGATCGCGCCCGGGGCCTCGTACACCTCGCGGGACTTGATGCCGACGAGCCGGTCCTCGACCATGTCGAGCCGTCCGACGCCCTGGGCGCCCGCGCGCTGGTTGAGCTCGGCGATGATCTGGAACGGGGTGAGGGAGCGCCCGTCCAGGGCGATCGGCACGCCCGCCTGGAAGGTGATGACGACCTCGTCGGCCTCGCGCGGCTGCGAGGGGTCGGAGGTGTAGGAGTAGACGTCCTCGATCGGGCCGTTCCAGATGTCCTCCAGGAACCCGGTCTCGACGGCGCGGCCCCAGATGTTCTGGTCGATGGAGTACGGCGACTTCTTGGTGACGTCGATCGGCAGGCCCTTCTCCTCGGCGAAGGCGATGGCCTTGTCGCGGGTCCAGGCGTAGTCGCGAGCGGGGGCGATGACCTTCAGCGAGGGGTTCAGCGCGGCGAGACCGGCCTCGAACCGCACCTGGTCGTTACCCTTGCCGGTGCAGCCGTGCGACACGTGGGTGCCGTTGAACTGCTTGGCGGCCGTGGCCAGGTGCTTCACGATCAGCGGGCGGGACAGGGCGGAGACCAGCGGGTAGCGGTCCATGTAGAGGGCGTTGGCCTGGAGCGCCGGCACGCAGAAGTCGGCGGCGAACTCCTCGCGGGCGTCCACGACGACCGACTCGGCGGCGCCGCAGTCGATGGCGCGCTGCCGGATGACCTCCATATCCTCGCCGCCCTGGCCGACGTCGACGGCCACGGCGATGACCTCGGCGCCGGTCTGGTCGGCCAGGAACGGGATGGCCACGGACGTGTCGAGGCCGCCGGAGTAGGCGAGTACCACCCTGTCAGTCATTGCTCTGCTCTCCCAAGAAAGAAATTCTTATTGGCTTGCGGGGATACGCCCGGTTCGCTCGGTTGTCAGCCCACTGATCGCGGGACGCCCGGCTCACACGGGCTGACTACGTCGATCGGTCAGCCTGAGCAGGGAGTCCGCGAGAAGGGCCCCGCCCACGGGATCCCGGCAGATCACCAGGATCGTGTCGTCCCCGGCGACCGTGCCGAGGATCGCCTCCCAGTCGGCGTGGTCGAGCGCGGAGGCGAGGAACTGCGCGGCCCCGGGAGGGGTGCGCACGATCACGAGGTTCGCCGACGCCTCGGCCGAGACCAGGAGCTCCTCGGCCACCCGCCGAAGCCGGGCCGCCGCGCTCTCGCCGGCGCCCATGCGGGTCAGCGGGATGCGCGCCCCGCCCTCGCCCGGTAGCGCGTACACCAGCGAGCCGTCGTCCGCCCGCAGCTTCAGAGCGCCCAGCTCGTCGAGGTCGCGCGAGAGCGTGGCCTGGGTGACCTCGACCCCGCTCTCGGCCAGCAGCCTGGCGAGCTCGGGCTGTGACTTGACCTTGTTGCGGTTGACCAGATCGGCGATCTTCGCGAGCCTGCCGGCCTTGGTCAGCGGGATCGTCATCGCGCCACCAGCCAGTGGAGCAGGGCCTTCTGGGCGTGCAGGCGGTTCTCCGCCTGGTCCCAGACTACGCTTTGCGGACCGTCCAGCACCTCGGCGGTGATCTCCAGGCCGCGGTAGGCGGGCAGGCAGTGCAGCACCGTCGCGCCGGGGGCCGCGAGGCCGAGCAGCTCGGCGTTCAGCTGGTACGGCATGAGCGTGGCGACCCGCTCGTCCTTGCCGGTCTGGCCCATCGACACCCAGGTGTCGGTGGCCAGCACGTGGGCGTCGGCGACGGCCACGGCCGCGTCCGACAGCACCGTGACCGAGCCGCCGGCCGACGCGGCGATCTCGGCCGCGCGGTTGAGGATCAGCGTGTCCGGCTGGTACGCCGCCGGGGCCGCGATGCGGATGTGCATCCCCGCGGTGGCGCCGCCGAGCAGGTAGGAATGGGCCATGTTGTTGGCGCCGTCACCCAGGTAGGTGAGCGTCTGACCTGCCAGGGGGCCACGCCGCTCCCGCACGGTCAGCAGGTCGGCGAGGATCTGGCACGGGTGGAACTCGTCGGTCAGCGCGTTGACGACGGGCACCGACGACGCCGAGGCCATCGCCTCCACGCGCTCCTGGCCGAAGGTGCGCCACACGATCGCGGCGACCTGCCTTTCGAGGACGCGGGCGGTGTCCTCGATCGGCTCTCCCCTGCCCATCTGGGAGCTGCCCGCGTCGATGATCAGCGGCTGGCCGCCCAGCTCGGCGATGCCGACCGCGAACGAGATTCGGGTGCGGGTGGAGTGCTTGTCGAAGATCACCGCGACGGTCATCGGGCCCTCGAACGGACGGTAGCCGTACCGATCCTTCTTCATGGCCTCGGCGAGGTCGAGCACCTCAGCCTGCTCCGCGGGGCTCAGGTCGTCGTCCCGCAAGAAGTGCCGGACGGCTCCCGGGGCGCCACCGTACGGGCTCACGGGGTCACCTCCGCGAGGATCGCCGGGAAGGCCTGGAGGAAGGAGTCGACCTGCTCCGTGGTGATCACGAGCGGCGGAGCGATGCGCACGGCGTCGGGCTGCACCGCGTTGACCAGGAACCCAGCCCGCTGGGCGGCGGCCTGGACGTCCGCGGCGCGGTCGGTGGCGAGCACGGCGGCCAGCCACAGCCCCCGGCCGCGCACCCCCGCGAGCAGCGGGTGGTCGATGGCGGCGATGCCGTCGCGCAGCCGCTGCCCGGTCGTGCGCACATGGCCGAGCAGGCCGTCGCGGTCGATGGTGTCGAGCACGGCCAGAGCCGCCGCCGCGGACACCGGGTTGCCGCCGAAGGTCGAGCCGTGGTCGCCCTTGGCGAAGATCGTGCCCGCCTCGCCGAAGCCGACGCAGGCGCCGATCGGCATGCCGCCGCCCAGGCCCTTGGCCAGCGTCAGCACGTCGGGGACGATGCCGTCGTGCTGGTGGGCGAACCAGTGCCCGGTGCGGCCGATCGCCGACTGGATCTCGTCGAGCACCAGCAGCGCCCCGGCCGCGTCGCAGATCTCCCGCGCGGCGGTGAAGTAGCCGGCCGGGGGTGGCACGACGCCCGCCTCGCCCTGCGTGGGCTCCAGGAACACCGCCACGCAGTCCTGCGTGACGGCCTGCTTGAGCGCGTCGGCGTCGCCGTACGGGACGAAGCGCACGTCGAGCGGGAACGGCCCGAACTGGTCGCGGATGGAGGCCTTGCCGGTCAGCGAGAGCGCCCCGAGCGTACGGCCGTGGAAGCCGTTGTCCGCGGCGACGAAGTACTTCCTGCCGGTGGTCCTGCCGTACTTGATGGCGAGCTTGAGCGCGCACTCGTTCGCCTCGGTGCCGGAGTTCGCGAGGAAGACGCGGCCCGGGGTCTTCAGCAGGCCGAGCAGGCGCTCGGCGAGCAGCACCTCGGGCTCGTTCACGAACAGGTTGGAGGTGTGCGCGATGGTCGCCACCTGCCGGGACACGGCCTCCACCAGCGCGGGGTGCGCGTGGCCGAGCGAGCTGACCGCGATGCCCGCGATCAGGTCGAGGTAGCGCACGCCGTCCGCGTCCCAGAGGTAGGCCCCCTCGCCGCGGACCGGCACCACGGGCGGGACCCCGTAGTTCGGCATGAACGCGGCCTCGAAGCGCTCCTGGAACGAGCCGGCGCCGGTCATGAGTCCACCTCGGGCAACACCATGGTTCCGATCCCCTCGTCCGTGAAGATTTCGAGCAGCACCGAGTGCGGCACCCTGCCGTCGAGCACGTGCGCCTGCGGCACGCCGCCGGTGACGGCGGTCAGGCAGGCCTCCATCTTGGGCACCATGCCGCTGGACAGGCCGGGCAGCAGCTTGGCCAGCTCCGGGGCCGTCACCCGGCTGATCACCTCGGAGGGAGAGCCGTCCGCGGCGACCGGCCAGTCGGCGTACAGGCCCTCGACGTCGGTGAGCACGACGAGCTTTCCGGCGTTGAGCGCGACCGCGAGCGCCGCGGCGGCGGTGTCGGCGTTGACGTTGTAGATCTCGCCGTCCTCGCCGCGCGCGATCGAGGACACCACCGGGATGCGCCCGTCGCCGAGCAGCGCCTGGACGGCTCCCGCCTCGACCCTGACGATCTCGCCGACCTGGCCGATGTCGACCTTCTCGCCGTCGACCTCGGCGTGCTTGCGCTCGGCGGTGAACAGGTGGGCGTCCTCGCCGGACATGCCGATGGCGAACGGCCCGTGGCGGTTGATCAGGCCGACGACGTCGCGGTTGACCTGGCCGACCAGCACCATGCGCACGACCTGCATCGCCTCGGGCGTGGTCACCCGGAGCCCGGCCGTGAAGCTGCTCTCGATGCCGAGCCTGTCGAGGTGGGCGTTGATCTGGGGACCGCCGCCGTGCACGACGACGGGCTTGAGGCCGGCGTGCAGCAGGAACACCATGTCGTCGGCGAAGCTCTCGCGCAGGCCCTGGTCGGCCATGGCGTGCCCGCCGTACTTCACCACGACGGTCTGTCCCCGGAAGCGCTCGAGCCAGGGCAGGGCCTCGATGAGGACGGCCGCCTTGGCGTGCGCCTGGGGTCCGCCTGTGCCCGGTGTCAGCCCGGTGCCCATGTTGACGCTCATGTCGAGTACGCCGAGTTCTCGTGGACGTACTCGGCGGTGAGGTCGGTGGTGTGGATGGTCGCGGAGTGCGGGCCCGCCGACAGATCGATCGTGATCGTCACGTCGCGGGGGCGCAGGTCCACCTTGGCGCGGTCGTCCCCGGCGGCGCCGCCCCGGCAGATCCAGATACCGTTGATCGCTACGTTGAGCCGGGAGGGCTCGAAGACCGCGCCGGTCGTGCCGACGGCAGACAGGACGCGGCCCCAGTTGGGGTCCTCGCCGTGGATGGCGCACTTGAGCAGGTTGGACCTGGACACCGCCCTGCCGACCTCGACGGCGTCGTCCTCGTGGGCGGCGCCCACGACCTCGATCGCGATGGCCTTGGTGGCGCCCTCGGCGTCGACCAGGAGCTGCCTGGACAGGTCGGCGCAGACCTCGGTGACCTTCTTCTCGAACTCCGCCGGGTCCGGGGTGACGCCGGCGGCGCCGCTCGCGAGCAGGAGCACGGTGTCGTTGGTCGACATGCAGCCATCGGTGTCGAGCCGGTCGAAGGTGACGCTGACGGCCTTGCGCAGCACCCGGTCGAGCTCCTCGGCCGGCACGTCGGCGTCGGTGGTGATCACGCTGAGCATGGTGGCCATGCCCGGCGCGAGCATGCCCGCGCCCTTGGCCATGCCGCCCACCATGTAGCCCTCTCCCCTGCGGAAGGAGATCTTGGTGACCGTGTCGGTCGTGCGGATCGCGTCGGCGGCGGCGAGACCGCCGTCCCTGGACAGCTGGGCGGCCGCCGTCTCGACGCCGGGGAGCAGCAGGTCCATCGGCAGCCGCTCGCCGATCAGCCCGGTGGAGCAGACCGCCACCTCGCCGGCCGAGTCGCCGATGAGCTCGGCGACCTTCTCGGCGGTGGCGTGGGTGTCCTGGAAACCCGCGGGGCCGGTGCAGGCGTTCGCGCCGCCGGAGTTGAGGACGACCGCCCTCACCCTGCCGCCCGCGAGCACCTGCTCGGACCAGAGCACCGGAGCGGCCTTCACGCGGTTGCGGGTGAAGACCCCGGCCGCGGCCCGCGAGGGGCCGTCGTTGACGACGATCGCGACGTCACGGGTGTCACGAGACTTGAGGCCCGCGGCGACACCCGCCGCGCGGAAACCGAGGGGTGCGGTGACGCTCACGCGTGCCCTCCTCGGATCCTGGTCTTCTGGCTGCGCTCGCTCACGGGGCGACTCCATTGAGGGGAAGGCCGAGTTCTTCTGCCAGGCCGAGGGCGAGGTTGGCGCTCTGGATGGCCCCGCCCGCGGTGCCCTTGGTCAAGTTGTCGATGGCGACGACCGCGACGACGCGCCCGGACCGCTCGTCGAGGGTCACCTGGAGCGCGGCGGTATTGGCGCCGAGGGTCATGGCCGTCGCGGGCCAGGTGCCCTCGGGAAGCAGCCGCAGGAACGGCTCGTCCTTGACCGCCGCCTCGTACGCCTCGCGCAGCGCGGTCGCGGTCAGGCCGGGGACGGCGGGAGCGGTGCAGGTGGCGAGGATGCCCCGGCTCATCGGGGCCAGCATCGGGGTGAAGGACACCTTCACCGGCCCGCCCGCGACCTTGGAGAGGTTCTGCGTGATCTCGGGGGTGTGGCGGTGCGAGCCGCCGACGCCGTAGGCGCTGACCGACCCCATCACCTCGCTGCCGAGGAGGCCGGGCTTGGGCGACCTGCCCGCGCCGGAGGTGCCGCTGGCCGCGACGACCACGACGTCGGGCTCGGCGAGGCCGGCCGCGAAGGCGGGGAACAGGGCGAGGGTCGCCGACGTCGGGTAGCAGCCCGGCACGGCGATGCGCCTGGCGGTCCGCAGAAGGTCGCGCTGGCCGGGCAGCTCGGGTAGCCCGTACGGCCAGGTGCCGGCATGGGCGCCGCCGTAGAAGTGGGCCCACTCGGCGGCGTCCTCCAGCCGGAAGTCGGCACCGCAGTCGACCACGAGCGTGTCGTCACCGAGCCGCTCGGCGACGGCGGCGGACTGCCCGTGCGGGAGGGCCAGGAAGACGACGTCGTGACCCGCGAGGGACTCGGCGGTCGTCTCCTCGATGACCCTGCCGGCCAGGGCGGGCAGGTGCGGCTGGTGCGCGGCGAGCGTGCCGCCCGCGCTCGAACCCGCGGTGAGCGCGCCGATCTCGATGGCGGGGTGGGCGAGGAGAAGGCGCAGCAGCTCGCCTCCGGCGTACCCGCTGGCTCCCGCGACCGCCGCCTTCATCGACCCACCTCGCATGACCATGCATTCGACCTCATGACTTCTACAGAGAGAAAGTATGCACGCCTAAGCATCTTCATGCAACCGGGCGCGATCGCCACGCCCGCCTGGAACAACCCTCTGTTCTCCGTACCTACCGGTCGGTATCGTCACCTGGCAACGGCACCTACTCACCCCCGGGAGTCACCGCGCATGACTGTCACGCACGACCAGGTCCAGGCACAGCTCACCGGACCGGGCCAGCTCTTCGAGATGGACGAGGTCGAGATCCGCGGGACCAAGCTCCGGACCTGGAAGCACGCCCCGACCACCTTCCGGGCCCTCCTGGAGAACAGCCGCTTCCACGGCGACAAGGTCTTCCTCGTCTACGAGGACGAGCGGATCACCTATGAGGAGCACTACCGGCGGGCGGCGACGCTGGCCGGGCGGCTCGTCGAGGACTTCGGCGTGACCAAGGGCGACCGGGTCGCCATCGCCATGCGCAACTACCCCGAGTGGGTCGTCGCGTTCTCGGCGACCCTCGCGATCGGGGCGATAGCCGTACCGCTCAACGCGTGGTGGACCACCCCTGAGCTGGAGTACGGCCTGACGGACTCGGGCGCCAAGGTCGCAGTCGTCGACGGCGAGCGCGCCGAGCGGCTGCGGGACACCACCGTCCCCCTGATCGTCACCCGCTCCACCGGTGAGCTGCCCCCGGCGGCCCGCGAGTTCGGCGAGGTCCTCGGGGAGGTACGTGCCGACGTGGCGCTCCCGGCGGTGGAGCTGGACGCGGAGGACCCCGCGACGATCTTCTACACCTCCGGTACGACCGGCCTCCCCAAGGGCGCGCTCGGCAGCCACCGCAACCTCGGCCAGTCACCGATGACCGTCGCCTACGCCCTGCTGCGCAGCGTGGCCCTGGCGGGCAAGGACCCGGCCTCGGCGGCGAGCACGCGGCGGATCACCCTGCTGACGGTGCCGCTGTTCCACGTCACCGGCTGCTTCGCGGTGATGACCGCGACCATGTTCACCGGCGGCGGCCTGGTGCTGATGTACAAGTGGGACCCGGGGCTGGCACTCCAGCTCATCGAGCGCGAGAAGGTGACGATCCTCACCGGCGTTCCCACCAACGCCTGGCAGCTGCTGTCGCATCCGGACTTCGGCAAGTACGACATCTCCAGCCTCGGCGGCGTGAGCTACGGCGGCGCCCCGGCCCCGCCCAAGCTGCTGGAGCGGATCAACGACCAGCTGCCCCAGCGGCAGGCGTCCAACGGGTACGGCATGACGGAGACGACCGCGCTCGCGATCTACAACAGCGGGCCCACGTACCAGGCCAAGCCCGACAGCATCGGCCTGCCCCTGGCGGTCTGCGACGTGCGGATCTCTGACCCGCTCGGCAACGAGCTTCCCGCGGGCGAGGTCGGCGAGCTGTGCATGCGCGGCCCCAACGTGATCACCGGTTACTGGAACCGCCCGCACGCGACCGCGGAGACGTTCGTCAACGGATGGCTGCACACGGGCGACCTCGCGCGGGTGGACGAGGAGGGCTTCGTCTACATCGTCGACCGGGCCAAGGACATGGTCATCAGGGGTGGCGAGAACGTCTACTGCGCCGAGGTCGAGGCGGCCCTGTTCGAGCACCCCGCCATCGACGACGCGGCCGTCATCGGGATCCCGGACGACGAGCTCGGCGAGCAGGTCGGCGCGGTCGTACGGCTGAAGCCGGGCGTGCCGGCGACTCCGGAGGAACTGCGGGAGTTCCTGCGGGGGGTGCTGGCCCCGTTCAAGATCCCGGTCCGCTTCTGGTTCCGCGACGCCGAACTCCCCCGCAACCCCGGCGGCAAGATCCTCAAAACCCATCTCCGCAAGGAGACCCTGGGCCTCTGAGGTTCTGCGCAAGGAGACTCCGGGGGCTTGACGATCCCGCGCGGAGAAGACGTCGAATGATCACCTGAAGCCCGCCCTTCGGTCGCATGGCGATGGAATGCCGCAGATGGCCGTCCGGAAAGGTCGAGGAGCTACGGCGGCGTCTCGAGTGCTCGGAGCCGGCGGCCCCTGCTGTAAGGAAGAGATCCACAAGAATTGTTCTCAGTTCAGTAGGGGTGGCCGTGATCGCCTCCGGGAGGACAGGACGGATGGCATCGTCGGCATATACAGGCCCTAGCTGGACGGGGACACGATGCGACGCCTTGCCTGCCGGCTGCTCGACTCCGGGCCGATCCTGGTCCTGGCCGCCGTCGCGGGTACCGCGTGATGCGGACGAAGGACCGGGGAGGCGAGTCCGCTCGACCGTTGTGGCGCGACCGCGACTTCGGCACATTCTGGGCCGCCCAGACGCTTTCGGTGGCCGGAGACTCGTTCGCCTATATCGCCGTCCCGCTGCTGGTGCTGCACGCCACCGGGTCCGTCGCTCAGATGGGTCTGCTGACGGGCGTGTCCGGTGCGGCCGCGATCGGCGCCGGTACCTTCGCCGGGATCCTGGTGGACCGGCTCGACCGGCGCACCTTGCTGATCTGCTGCGACCTCGCCCGAATGGTGGTGTACGGCCTTGTCCCGCTGGCCTGGGCATTCGGTCCGCAGATCTGGTTGCTGTACGTGGTGCTGCCGATCGGCGAAGCCGTGGGAATGGTCTTCCAGGTCGGCTACGTGACCGTGGTGCGCGGTCTCGTCCGCGACGACCGCGTCACCGAGGGGAACGGCCTGCTCTACGCGACAGCCGCGGCTGCCGGGGTCCTCGGGCCGCTGCTCGCGGGCGTGGTCGCTGGACGGTTCGGCCCGACCGCCGCGATCGGCATCGATGCGGCGACCTTCGGGGGGTCGGCGCTCGGCATCGCCTTCATCCGGCTTGGCCGGCAAGCCGCGGGCTCGGCCGACGCCGCCCCGCCGCCTCACCAGGGGGCGTGGCAGGAACTGCTGGCCGGAGCCCGGTTCCTGTGGGGGCACCCGGTGCTGCGCACACTGACCGTCCTGCTCTCTTTCGTCATCTTTCTCACGTTCGGCCTGACGAACGTCATCGTCTACCACCTGAAGCACGATCTCGGGCAGCCCGATGCCACCATCGGGACCGTGTTGGGGGTCGCCGCGCTCGGCGCGATCGCCGGCGCGATCCTTGCCGCCCCTTTGCGCAGGACAACGGGCTTCGGCCGATCCTGGATCGGTGCGCATGGACTGTGCGGACTCGCTGTCGCCGGGTTCGGAGCCTCCGGCGGCGTCTGGAGTGCCACCGCTCTGGCAGCCGTCTACCTCGGCTGTGTCAGCGTGGCGGGGATCTGCTCGATGTCGTTACGCCAGCAGGTGACCCCGGGGCACTTGCTCGGCCGGGTCACCTCGGCCTTCTGGACCATCCACTTCTCCCTGGGGCCGGTAGGCGCGGCGGTGCTCGGCTGGGCCGCCGGACGGTACGGCGTCACCATGGTCTGCCTGATCGTCGGCGCGGGTTGCCTGCTCATCGCGGTGATCGCCCTTTTCACCCCTGCTCACCAGGCCAACCCCGAGCGGTCGGCGGCAGCCCCATAGGGGTGCGCCCGGGGCGGGTGTCACCGCCGGGCGGGGTGCAGTGCGATCGACGGCGAGGCGGCCGGCAGTGGACACGCGATCACCTCTTCCGTACTGCGGAGATCCCTAGAACCATCCAGCCCGACGGTGCACCTCGAACGGCACGTACTCCGGGCGGTCGGTATGAGGAACCGGCAGGATCGGCCGGTCCATGGCCGCCGAGGGCAGGAACACGGTCGCGTAACCGAGGCAGTGCACCTCGTCGCGCTGGTTGAGGCCGACGATCTCGACGGCCACCGCCGCGTACGACACGGTCCGCCCCGCCGCGTCCGTCTTCTCCGCGACGTACTTGCGGATCACCTTCCCCTTGTAGATCGCCGCGTCGCCGTAGAAGATCGGCCTGCGCATGGTGGTGTACATGCGGTGCACGAACGCGTTGTCGCCCGCCCAGTTGGTGAGCAGCCGGATCGGTGCCTGCACGCGCTGAATGCCGAAGTCGAAGGGCAGCGGCTGGCACCGGTACGGCGCGAGATACCTGTCCTCGTGCTCGTCGTAGGGGGTGTAGGGCCATCCGGTCACGGGATGGGTCCGGGCGAAGGCCGGGGTCTGGCGACACCGCCGATAGGCAGGCCGGAACGCACGCACCAGGCGCGTGCCCATGCGCCTCAATCCCCGCCCGGGATGTACATCTACATCCTGTGCACGTCGGGACGGCACACCGAACGGACCCAGGTGACGCCATGCACCCCAGGAAGCACCTCGTCCCGCGGCTTCGCGAGTCGCGAGCCCCAACTCGGACATCGCCGAACGGGCCCGGTTGCTCACCGCCTGAGCCCTCTCTCCCGCCGCCTGCGCAGCACGAGCACGCCGCCGGCAGCAGGACGGCGAGCGCGGCGACGCCCCAGCCCGCGCCGAGGGTCGCCAGCCAGCCGCAGACGAGCCCCTGCACCGCCGTCGCCGCGCCCACGATCGGGTCCTCGGCAGGCCCGCCGCCCAGCACGCGCAGCTCGTACCTGCCGTAGTACAGGACGTACGCCCCGGCCAGGACGAGCAGGCCGCCGCCGGCCCGTGACACGTACGGCAGGACCCGCCGCAGCCTGGCCACCGCAGCGGCGTGGGCCAGCGCGACCGCGAGCGACAGCACGGCGACGACCAGCCCCATCCCGAGCGCGTACGCCATGAAGGCGCTCACCCCGCCGACCAGGCCGCCGCCGGCCACAGAGGCCGAGGTGACCGCCAGGAAGGGGCCAGCCGTGCACGACAGCGAGGCCACCGCGTACGACAGGCCGTACCCGTACAGGGACAGCGGCGAGGCGGCGGGACGCCCGGTGGGCAGCCCGGGGAGGCGGACCAGCAACTCGCGGCCGCTCAGCAGCCAGGCGCCCAAGCCGATCAGGAGTGCGCCGATGACGAGTGTCGCCCACGGCAGGTAGCGGCCGGCCGACACCGCGAGCGCGGTGACGGCGATTCCGAACAGCCCGAAGACGGTGACGAACCCGGCCGTCATCGCCGCCGACAGCACCAGCGCCCGGACCAGCGGTCCACGCCGGTCCGGCCCGTCGTCGGCGATCAGCATCGTGAGGTAGGCGGGCAGCATGGCGAAGCCGCACGGGTTGAACGCGGCCACCGTGCCCGCGGTGAACGCCAGTACGAGCGGCAGATCGGCGGCCGTCACGCTTGCCCTTCCGAGCGGACGGTGGTCATGGCCGCTCCCGTCCGCCGGTCGGCATGGCGGCGCTACGCGGCCAACAGTTTCCGGACAGACACCCCATACCGCTGCGCCACCTCGGTCACCGGACAGCCTGCCTCTACTTCCAGCACAGCGCGATACCGCCCCCGTGATGAGGTCGCCGTGACCGGCGCGCCCGGGTCACCTTTGTGATCGCCTTTACTATGTAGATTCACAGTGGGATCCCCTGCCAGGACGGCGTTCCGGCCGCACCGAGCCGCCTCACAAACGGCCATCACGCCGTGTGCCTGCTCTTCTCTCGTGTCCGGCATTCGCATGGGGAAACCGTATGACCGCGCAATACCATACGGCTAGATCGACTTTGTATCACTCTACGGCGATCGGAAAGCGAAGTGACACGTCCCGTGTCACTACTCAGTAGTCCAGCTGGACGAAATCCGCCAGATCGCGCATATCGCCGGTAAGGGTGCGTCTACGGGCAATGATTCCCTTGAGGATGTCTTTCGCGTATCCCTGGTTGACGATCCACTCCGGGGAGTCTTGCCTGATACGTCGGAGGACCTCGAACGCCTCACCGTACTGATGTGACCGGCGATGAGCGTCCGCCACATCGAGGAGATGACGATTGCGGTTGTTGGAGGTGGGGGCAAGGTCATTGGTGGGGATGGCCTGTGACATGCGCAGGACGACGTCCGGACGATCTTCCACCATGGCGTTCTCCGCCCGCTTCATCGCCACGGTGATCGGGCCGAAGGTTCGTAGAAAGTCGTCCGCCGGAGAGATTTCACGGCTCATGGCAACGGCAGCCGTACGCGCGAGCCGGATAGCGTCCTCTGCTTCGCCAGGCCGGTTGTCGCGTACGGCAGCCGCCGACGACCGCAGGAGCAACCACCCCCAGGCCGACAGATCCCGAGGCGTCGCCCTAGAGATGCGAGGCTCGACGTCGTCCGCCCACTTGATCGCCGACTGCCGCGCCTGCCCAAGCCGTCCCTGCCGCAGGAGCAACCAACACCGTGTACTGACGATCGCCGCCGCTTCCAGAAGGTCGTCCGCGTCATCGAGACCTCGCCGCAGGGCAAGCTCCGCCGCCTCGAACTGCCGGGTTTGCGTGAGAAGCCAGCCCGTGAGGTGAAGCAGGCGTGATCGCACGAACCGCTGTGACCGATCGGTGCCCACAAGCGTGTCAGTGTCCGCCAGCAGCTTGGGCAGGGACGTGGCCAACTCCGCGTACTTGTCGCCCTTCCACAGCGGCATCGAGGCGTCCAACGCCGTCCGAATACCTTCCGCGGTTGGCGGTTCCTCCGACTGATCGCCAAGACCGTGCAACGCGCGACGGACCGCACCCCAGTGGTCAACGGTCGCGGCATCCGCCTGGTCACCGACATAGTCGGTGATGATCGCTGTGGTGGGCACGCGGAGCGCTGCGGCTATCTTGCGGGCAGTCTCCAACCTCACGTCTGAGCGGGCCCCCTGCTCAAGCTTCCGGATAAGGGAGGCAGACACCCCAGAGATCGAGGCCAGCTCCGCCTGGCTCATGCCACGCCGCTTACGAAGATTGACGACCCGCTCGCCTATCGTGGCCATGAAACTCATGCTAGGCCGGAACGGATATCTGGAGCAGTGGATACGCGCGCCTCTGCTTGGCCCATGCCGCCGGCCGAATCAATGTCGGTGAACGCTGCGTGGAGTGGATTTCGACTGTGCTCTTCGGCTACGCACGGGTCAGTATCGCCGACCAGAACCCTGACCACCAGATCGACGTGCTGCTGCGCGCGGGCGTCGACCGCGGTGCTATCCATCTGGACAAGGCTGCACGAGTACCGCCATTTCCCCCTCACTCCCCTCGGCGAGGCCGGGGCGAGCCTGCTGATGCTCATGGCGAAGTCGCGGCACAAGAAGCCGGAGTATGTCCGCCGCTACTTCAAGCCGTCCCCGGAGGCGATCGCCGAGCTCACGAGCCTGCTCGCGCCGGGCGAGAGCAGGCGCTGAGCCGGACCGCGCGGGGTGGGGCGGGTCAGGCCCGTGCGGTGGGGGCCTTGCGGTCCAGGCAGGTGCGGAGGGTGGCCGCGAACTCCTCGGCGCGCGACAGCTGCACCCGCAGGTCCTCGATTTTCTCGGCCGCGGCCCGTTCGTAACCGCGCACGCGCTCCAGCAGCTGCTCCCGCTCGTTGCCGTAGACGGTGCCCTCGGCAGAGTCGAGGCGGTCGGTGGCCTCAAGCAAGTCGCGCTTCTGCTCCAGGGTGAAGCCGAGCGGCTTCATGCGCCGGATGACCATCAGCCGGGCGACGTCGGCCTCGGTGTAGAGGCGGAAGCCGCCCTGGGAACGGGCGGAGGGGACGACCAGGCCGGTCTCCTCGTAGTGCCGGATGGTGCGCAGGGACAGCTCGGTCCGCGCGGCGACCTCGCCGATCTGCATGTGCCTGTCGTCCACGCCCATGTTCCTGGCCCTTCATGTCCCCGGTGCTGCCGCGTCCCGTGCGATCACCACCGATCCCAACTCTAACGTTAGGGTAGAGTTCGTGGTGGTGGAGCTCGGCTCCTGGTCGGCGCCACCACTGCCGTGTCGGGGCCGATGGCGCCCCCGGCGAAGATCCGATTCTTGCAGGAGAAAGCGTGCGCGAGCGCATGACGCCCGGCGCCGCCGCCTGCCCGCCGTGACGCTTCACGCTTCGCCCCTGGACGTGAGCCGTCCGTGCCGTCGCGCAGCCCCCTGTTTCCGTCCCCATTCGACTTCCGGCCCGCACCCTGGGCCATCCGCGGGGCACCGCTCCTGGCCCACCCGCGCCCGTCACGCACGCCCATTGCCTGCCGATGAGGGCGTGCCCGAGCACGACAGGCACCTGCTTCCTTGTCTTCTTCCGTACTGTCCCCCGCCGCGCGGCTGCGCGACCTCAAGCCCGACTGGCTGAGCGATCCGAAGGTGTGGCGCACTGAGGTCCTGGCGAGCCTGGTTGTCGCCCTTGCGCTGATCCCTGAGGCGATCTCGTTCTCGATCATCGCCGGGGTCGACCCGGCGGTCGGCTTGTTCGCGTCCTTCACCATGGCCGTGGTGATCTCCATTGTCGGCGGCCGGCGGGCGATGATCTCCGCCGCCACCGGCGCCGTCGCCCTCGTGATCGCCCCGCTGAACCACCAGCACGGCCTAAGCTACCTGGTCGCGGCGGTCATCGTCGCTGGCGTCTTCCAGGTCGTCCTCGGCGCGCTCGGCATTGCCAAGCTGATGCGGTTCGTGCCGCGCTCGGTCATGGTCGGCTTCGTCAACGCGCTCGCCATCCTGATCTTCATGACCCAGGTGCCGGAGATGACCGACGTCCCGTGGGCCGTCTATCCGCTGATCACCGGCGGCCTGGCGCTGATGGTGTTCTTCCCGAAGGTCACCAAGGTGATCCCGGCGCCGCTGGTCTCCATCGTCATCCTGACCGTCATCACGGTCGCCGCCGGCATCGCGGTGCCGACCGTCGGCGACAAGGGCGCCCTGCCGTCCTCCTTGCCGGTGCCGGGCCTGCCCGACGTGCCGTTCACGATGGACACCCTGACCACCATCGCCCCCTACGCGCTCGCGATGGCGCTGGTCGGGCTGATGGAGTCGCTGATGACGGCCAAGCTGGTCGACGACATCACCGACACCCACTCCTCCAAGACCCGGGAGTCGATCGGCCAGGGCATCGCCAACATCGTCACCGGGTTCTTCGGCGGCATGGGCGGCTGTGCGATGATCGGCCAGACGATGATCAACGTGAAGGTGTCCGGCGCCCGTACCCGCCTGTCCACCTTCCTGGCGGGGTCCTTCCTGATGGTGCTGTGCGTCGTCTTCGGCCCTGTCGTCTCCGACATCCCCATGGCCGCCCTGGTCGCCGTGATGGTCATGGTGTCCTTCGGCACCTTCGACTGGCACTCCATCGCGCCCAGGACGCTGAAGCGGATGCCGGCCGGCGAGATCGCCGTCATGGTCATCACCGTCGTCTGCGTGGTGGCCACCGGCAACCTCGCCATCGGCGTCGTCGTCGGCTCCATCACCGCCATGGTCATCTTCGCCAAGCGCGTCGCCCACCTCGCCCACGTCACCGCCGTCACCGACCCCGACGGCACGAGCGTGGTCTACCGGGTGACCGGCGAGCTGTTCTTCGCCTCCTCCAACGACCTGGTCGGCCAGTTCGACTACGCGGGCGACCCGGAGAAGGTGGTCATCGACCTGTCATCGGCGCACATCTGGGACGCCTCGTCCGTCGCGGCCCTCGACGCGATCGAGACCAAGTACGCCCAGCGCGGCAAGAGTGTCGAGATCATCGGCCTGTACGGCCCCAGCGCCCACCTCCATGGCAAGCTCAGCGGCGAACTCGCCGGCAGCCACTGACCCGCCCCGCACCCGAACGGCGGCCGCCCCAGCGCAACGGGGCGGCCGCCGCCGTGCCGCCGGGATCGCCGTGGCCGTCGTCGCGTTCTGGATGCTCATGAAGCCGACCACGGTAGCGGCTTCCCGCAGGCGTGCGCGCGACGGGTTGGGGTCGGTGGCCCTGGTGCAGGCGGCGCTTAGCACGTACACGTCATCGCCGCGCAGCGCGACGGAGGTGGGATTCTGGAGTCCGTCGGTGGCATCCAGAACGTGCCGTCGGACTTGAAATGCAGAAGGCGGGAAATGGCGGGCTTGCCGCATCTCAGAGATGCATGGCAGTGGGTGCGGGAGGGCGACATGGTCGACGCATCGTTGGTCCAGTTCTACCGAGACAACGGCTACCTCCTCGTCAAAGGCCTGCTCAGCAGGTCGGAGGCCCGGGCGTACCGGGATGAAAGCCACGCGGTGCTCGCACGGCTGCGTAAGACAGACCCGACCTGGGGCAGCGCCCGTGAGCTGGGAGGCGGCGCGACCGAGCTGAGGCACTGCCATGACGCGCAGTTCTACTCGGCCGCGTTCACGAAGCTTCTGCTCGACCCGCGCTTCACCGACGTCGCGGCGGCGGTGATGGGCACGGACAACGTCCAACTCCACCACACCAAGATCTTCGTGAAGCCGGCGGAGAAGGGGTCACCGTTCCCCCTGCACCAGGACGCCCCGCACCTTCCCCATACGAAGCACACGGTCGGCGCCGCCATTTTCCACTTCGACGACGCGCCGCAGGAGAAGGGATGCGTCCGTGTGGTACCGGGCAGCCACAAGAACGGGCTGCTTCCGCACATCGAGGAGGGCGGCTGGCATCTGCCGCCGTCGAAATGGCCGTTGGAGTCCGCCGTTCCCATCGAAGCCGAGGCGGGTGACGTGCTGTTCTTGACCTACCTCACCGTACACGGGTCCGGCGTCAACACCGCGGCTGAGGCGCGCACGACCTTGCTGATCCAGTTCCGCGATCCGGAGGACCTGCCCGTCGATGACGTCCACCGCTCCAGAGGCCAGGGCATGATGCTGCGCGGCGTCGACCCGACCATGCGCACGACGTGATGGGCTGCCCTCCGGCGGGCGTTACTTCTGTCGGCCCGGGCCGCGAGCGTGGGGCGTGAGGGTCGCGAGGGCCATGCCCTGAGCCGCGGCGCGTAGAGGGCCAGTGGTTTGTCTCGATCGGGGCGCTGTGGTGGTGCACGTCGCGGCGGGTTTGTGACTGGGGTTGTGACCGGGAGTCATTTCCGGGGCGGGTGATTATCACATGGGCCATTGATCCGGTGTTGGTGCGAGCGTATGGTCCTCCCAACATCCGAGTACGCCTCATGTTTTGGGGGTTCTCTACATGCACGCACGTCTCCGGCGGACGATCACCGCGGCCTCCGCGCTGGTGATCCTCGCGCTGGCATCCCCCGTCGTGCCCGCATCGGCCGCAACTTACACCGCCGACGACTACTGCCTCGGCGAATGCGCGGACGTGTTACCTCCGGGCCAGAACGGAAACGCGACCCTGGTGGAGATTCTGGCCAACCAGTCGCTGGGCACGATGCCACGGCACAGCAACGACCAGCTGGGCAAGTACGCCGGCCTCATCGCCGGCTACACCGGGCTGACCGACGACCAGATCACCACGTTCTTCAACGACAGCTCGTTCGGCGTTCCGGCCGGGCAGGTGGAGAGCACGACCAGCCCCCGATCGGACGTGACGATCGTCCGCGACAAGGCGACCGGCGTGCCGCACGTCACCGGGACGACCCGGGAAGGCACGATGTTCGGCGCCGGGTACGCGGGCGCGCAGGACCGCCTGTGGCTCATGGACCTGATGCGGCACGTCGGCCGTGGTGAGCTGACGCCGTTCGCCGGGGGCGCCCCCGGCAACCGCGCGCTCGAACAGAGCGTCTGGCGCAACTCCCCCTACACCGAGGCGGACCTCCAGGGGCAGATCAACAGCCTCAGGGACTCCAGCGCCAGGGGCGCCCAGCTCTACGCCGACGTGCAGAACTACGTGAGCGGCATCAACGCCTACATCGACTACTGCATGGCGAACAGGAACTGCCCCGGCGAGTACGTCCTGACCGGCCACCTCGACGCGATCACCAACGCGGGCGGGCCGCAGGACTTCACCATGACCGACCTGATCGCGGTCTCAGGCGTGATCGGCGGTCTGTTCGGCGGAGGCGGCGGCGCGGAGATGCAGTCCGCGCTCGTGCGGGTCGCGGCCAGGGCCAAGTACGGCACGACGATCGGCGACCAGGTCTGGACGGCCTTCCGGTCGCAGAACGACCCCGAGGCCACGCTGACCCTGCACAACGGCCAGAGCTTCCCCTCGGGGAACGCGCCCGGCGGCGCCACCGGGGTCGTCCTGCCCGACGCGACGACGGCGCCGGTGGACATCACCGAGAACGAGTCGGGGTCGGCCACCACCTCCACCTCCTCCGCGAAGGGGGTGCTGGACGGGCTGCTCGTCGACAACTCCAAGCCCAGCATGTCCAACGCCGTGGTCGTGTCGGCGGCCAAGTCCAAGTCCGGGCACCCTGTGGCCGTATTCGGGCCCCAGACCGGCTACTTCGCCCCGCAGTTGCTCATGCTCGAGGAGCTGTCAGGGCCCGGCATCCGGGCACGCGGCGCGGCGTTCGCCGGGCTCAACCTGTACGTGCTGCTCGGCCGGGGCACGGACTACGCGTGGAGCGCCACCTCGGCGGGCCAGGACATCACCGACACCTACGCGCTGCAGCTCTGCGACCCGGGCGGCGGCACGGTCACCGCGGCGTCGAACTACTACATGTACCACGGCACCTGCACGGCGATGGAGACGCTGAAGAAGACCAACTCGTGGAAGCCCACCGTCGCCGACAGCACCACCGCAGGTTCGTATGACCTGGTGATGAAACGCACCAAGTACGGCCTGGTGAGCTGGCGTGGCACGGTCAACGGGCAGCCCACGGCCTTCGCCGCGCTGCGCTCGACCTACCAGCACGAGGCCGACTCGGCGGTCGGGTTCCAGATGTTCAACGACCCGGCCCAGATGGGTGACGCCGACGCGTTCAGGAACTCCGCCTCCACCATCGGCTTCGCGTTCAACTGGTTGTACGTGAACTCCTCCGACGCGGCGTACTTCATGTCGGGCAACAGCCCGGTCAGGTCCGCGGTCTCCGACCCGAACCTCCCGATGACGGCCGACGCCACCCACGAGTGGGCGGGGTACGACCCGGCCACCAACACCGCGACGTACGCGGCTCCCGCGACCCACCCGCAGACGTCCAACCAGGACTACCTGGTCAGCTGGAACAACAAGCAGGCCAAGGACTACGGCGCCGCGGACGGCAACTTCAGCTTCGGGCCGGTCCACCGGGTCGACCTGCTGGACGCTCCGGTCAAGGCGGCCCTGGCGGGGTCGGGCAAGCTCGACCGGGCCGGCACCGTGAAGATCATGGCGGAGGCGGCGACCACGGACCTGCGCGGCAAGGAAGTGCTGCCCCACCTGCTCCGGGTGATCAACAGCACGGCCGTGACCGACCCGGCGCTCGCCTCGGCGGTGTCCAAGCTGTCCGCGTGGGCCTCGGGTGGCGCCAGGCGCCTGGAGACCTCGCCGGGCAGCAAGACCTACGCGGACGCCGACGCCATCCGGGCGTTCGACGCATGGTGGCCGAAGCTGGTCCAGTCGCAGTTCAAGCCCGGCCTGGGCGACGGCCTCTACCAGTCGCTGGTCAACGCCCTGCAGATCAACGAATCCCCGTCCGGCCACCAGCAGGGAGACGTCTCCAACCTGCCCGGCTCGGCGAACGAGGCCCAGGCGCACAAGGGGTCGGCGTTCCAGTACGGCTGGTGGGGTTATGTGAGCAAGGACATCCGCTCGGTGCTGGGCGACCCGGTGGCCGGGCCGCTGGCCCAGAAGTACTGCGGAAACGGCACCGTGGCCGGCTGCCGCACGGTGCTGCTGAACAGCCTGTCGGCGGCGCTCGCCGAACCCGCGACGACCACCTACCCGGCGGACGACGTGTGCTCGGCGGGTGACCAGTGGTGCGCGGACGCCATCGAGCACTCGCCGCTGGGCGGGGTCAAGCAGTCGCTGATCTCCTGGCAGAACCGGCCGACCTACCAGCAGGTCGTGTCCTTCCCCGCCCACCGGGGCGACCCGATCACCAACCTCGCGACCGGAGGGTCCGCCAGCGCCTCCAGCATGCAGATCCTGCCGCCCTACCCGGCGAGCAGGGCGATCGACGGCGACCCGACGACCCGCTGGGCGAGCGCGTCCAGCGACAACCAGTATCTCCAGGTCGATCTCGGGTCGGCCAAGACCGTGGCCCGGACGGTGCTGCGCTGGGAGGCCGCCTACGGCACGGCGTACTCGATCCAGACCTCCACCAACGGCTCCACGTGGACCACGGTCTACTCCACCACCACCGGGAACGGCGGCGTGGACAACGTGACCTTCAGCCCGGCGACCGCCCGCTACGTCCGCATGCAGGGCGTGACACGCGGTACCTCGTACGGCTACTCCCTGTACGAGATGGAGGTGTACTCAAAGTAGCGGGGTGAAAAGGATGGCGGCGGAGTGATCCGCCGCCATAGACCTCCACCGGTGCCGGGCGAAAGGGCCCGGCACCGGCAACGCCCGCTACGCGCTGCGCAGGTGGGCTCCCGTGCGTTCGGCGGCGAGGGCCACGGCCGAGTCGCGGGCCGCGGTGGTCTCCTCCACGATCAGAGTGCGGTCGGGGGCGCGGAAGCGCAGGCTGTACGCCAGGGACTTCTTGCCCTCGCCCACCTGGGATCCGGTGTAGACGTCGAACAGCCGGATCGACTCCAGCAGTGTGCCCGCCCCCTCGCGCAGGGCCGCCTCGACCTCGGCGACCGGAACCTCTGCCGGGACGACGAGCGCGACGTCCTGCATGGCGACGGGGTAGGACGAGACCGGCTCGGCCTGCCCCGGGCCTGGCAGGACCGCCTCCAGGACACTGAGCTCCAGCTCCATCGCGCAGGTGCGGGCCGGCAGCCCGTACGCCTCGATGACGCGCGGGTGCAGCTCGCCGGCGTGGCCGAGAAGCGTCTCACCGACGTGCAGGGCGGCGCACCGGCCGGGGTGCCACGGCTCGTGCCGGTCGGCGCTGACGGTGACCTCGACGCCCGCCTCCCGCGCGACCACGCGCGCGGCCTCGACGGCGTCGGCCCAGCTCGCCGGACGTCCCGCGCCCCACCAGCCGGACCGGTCGTGCTCGCCGGCGAGCACGATGGCGACCCGGATCGGCTGCCGGGGCAGGGCGGCCGCGATGGTGGCCAGCTCCTCCTCGGTGGGCCTGCGGTCGACACCGAGCACCGGCGCCTTCCCCGGGGCACCCTGCTCGGGCCGGTAGACCAGCCCGGACTCGAACAGGGCCAGGTCGCCGAATCCGCGGCCGACGTTGCGGACCAGGGTCTTGAGCAGCCCCGGCAGCAGCGTGGTGCGCATCAGCGGCTCATCCTCGCTGATCGGGTTGGCCAGGCGTGCGGCCCGGCGCCGAACGTCGCCCTCGGGCAGCTGGAGGTTGTCGAGGTCGCGCACGCCCATGAACGGGTAGGCGAGCGTCTCGACGTACCCGGCGGCGGCCAGGGCGCGGCCGACACGGCGGCGCAGCCGCTGGGCCTCGGTGAGACCGGCCCCCGCGGGGGCGGCGGGCAGCACCGAGGGCAGCTGCTCGTAGCCTTCGAGCCGGATGACCTCCTCGGCGAGGTCGTTGGGGTCGGTCAGGTCGGGACGCCACGAGGGCGGCGTCACCGTGAGCAGCTCGGCGGGATCGGGCCGGCCCGGGCTTTCGAGGACATCCGCGGGGACGGCCGAGGGGGCCTCGGCTCCATCGTGCCCGGCGACCGCGCTCTGGGCGACCACGGTGCACCCGACCTGCTCCAGACGGCGGACGACCGTGTCGCGCCCGTAGGCGATGCCCGCCACCCGGTCGGGGTGGTCGGCCGGGATGGTGATCGTCGCGGGCTCGACGTCGACGAAGGCGTGGGTGACCCCGGGGTCCGCCGTGCCGCCGCCGAACGCGACCAGCAGCTGCACCGCGCGCCACGAGGCGTACAGCGGCAGCTCGCGGTCAACGCCGCGCTCGAACCGGCGCGACGCCTCGCTCACCAGGTTGTGGCGCCGCGACATGCGGGCCGTGCCGGTGGCCGAGAAGTGGGCCGCCTCGATCACCAGGTCGGTGGAGGCGTCGGAGATCTCGGTCTCCAGCCCGCCCATCGTGCCGGCCATCGAGATCGCGCCCGTGGAGTCGGTGATCAAGATGTCCTCGGGGTGGAGCTTGCGCACGACGTGGTCGAGCGTCTCCAGCGTCTCGCCCTGCCCGGCCCTGCGGACCACGACGGGCCCGCTCAGCTTGGACCTGTCGAAGGCGTGCAGCGGCTGACCCAGCTCGATCATCAGGTAGTTGGTGACGTCGACGGCCAGGGAGACCGGCCGCACGCCGGCGCGCGCCAGGCGCACCTGCATCCACATGGGAGTCTCGGCGGAGGGGTCGAACCCGGAGACCGAGCGCAGCACGAACCGGTCGCACGCCAAGGGGTCGGCGATCGACGCGGGGTGGGCGTCCTCGGTGAAGGTGGGCGGCTCCACGTCGGCCGGGTCACGCCAGGGCACGCCCAAGGCGGTGGCGACCTCGCGGGCGACGCCCCGGATCGACAGGGCGTAACCCCGGTCGGGGGTGATCTCCAGCTCGATCACGTCGTCGCGCAGGCCCAGCAGCTCGACCACGTCGGCGCCCAGGTGGGTGTCGGCGGGCAGGATCAGGATGCCGCTGTGGTCCTCGCCGATGCCGAGCTCACGCGCCGAGCAGATCATGCCGTCGGACACGTGGCCGTAGGTCTTGCGTGAACCGACCTCGAAGCCGCCCGGCAGCACGGCGCCAGGGAGCGCCACGGCCACACGGTCGCCGACGGCGAAGTTGGTGGCGCCGCAGATGACCCAGCGGGGCGCGGCCTCGCCGACCTCGACCGAGCAGTAGCGGATGGGCTTCTTGAAACCGGCGAGCTCCTCGATGGAAAGGACCTCGCCGACGACGACGTTCTTGATGTCGTCGCCGACGGCCTCGATCGACTCGAGCTTGAGGCCGGCCGCGGTGAGCTTGTCGGCGACCTCGTGGGCGGTGACGGCGGGCAGGTCGACGTACTCCCGCAGCCAGGAAAGCGGGAACTTCATCTAGACCTCCATACCGAAGGGGAGCGTGAAGCGCACGTCTCCCTCGACCATGTCTCGCATGTCCTCGGCGTTGTGGCGGAACATCAAGGTCCGCTCGACGCCCATGCCGAAGGCGAACCCGCTGTAGCGCTCGGGGTCGACGCCGCAGGCCACCAGCACTCGGGGGTTGACCATGCCGCAGCCGCCCCACTCGATCCAGCCCTCGGACTTGCAGGTGCGGCACGCGGGGTTGCCGGGGACGGCCGAGGCGCCGCGGCAGACGAAGCAGCGCAGATCCATCTCGGCCGACGGCTCGGTGAACGGGAAGTAGTTGGGCCGGAACCGGGTCTTGATGCCCTCGCCGAACATGACCTCGGCGAACCGGTCGAGCGTGCCCTTCAGATGGGCCATCGTCAGCCCCTCGTCGACCGCCAGGCCCTCGATCTGGTGGAACACCGGGGTGTGGGTGGCGTCGAGCTCGTCGGTGCGGAAGGTCTTGCCGGGCGAGATGACGTACACCGGGAGCTCTCGTGAGAGCAGTGCGCGGATCTGCACCGGGGAGGTCTGCGTGCGCAGGACCATGCCGGAGTCGACCGACTCGACGAAGAACGTGTCGTGCTCGGAGCGGGCCGGGTGGTCGGGCGCGATGTTGAGGGCGTCGAAGTTGAACCACTCGCCCTCCAGCTCGGGCCCCTCGGCCACCTCGTAGCCCATCGCGACGAAGGCGTCGGCGATGCGCTCCTGCAGCGTCGTGAGCGGGTGTCTCGCCCCCCGGGGCGCGCGGTCCCATGGGAGGGTGACGTCGACGGCCTCATCGACCAGGACGCGCTCGTCGCGCTCGGCCGTGAGCACGGCCTGCCGGGCGGCGAGGGCCTCGGCGACGGCCTTGCGAGCCCCGCCGATGCGCTTGCCGGCCTCGGAACGGGCCTGGGGCGGCAGCGCGCCGATCTCGCGGTTGGCCAGCGCGATCGGTGACCGGTCGCCGGAGTGCGCCAGCCGCACTTGCTTGAGGTCGTCGAGGTCGGTGGCCGCGTTGATGGCGGCCACGGCTTCCGCCTCCATGCGCGCCACCTCGTCGGCGTGCAACGGCGTCACCTCGACCGGGTCATAGGTGTTCGACAAGAGAGAGCTCCGTATCCAGGGCTTGAGCGGGCACGAGTCTAGTCCGTCCAGAGTGGCTGACCGGCCGCGGGCGACGGGCTGTGGACGCCTTCCCGCGAGCGGTCCCTGGCGGCGATCGAGGCTGTTCCGATCACATTCGGGACGCCGGCGGGAGGTGGTCACAACATCTCGGACGCCGGCGGGAAACCGTCGTGACCTCCCGCGGTCGAGCGTCCGTACGCGACGCGGCCGGGCCGGCGGATGCCGGCGTGGTGAGTGAGGCCCACCGGCCGTCCCGGGCGACGCGTCAGGCGAAGTCGGGAGTGCCGGCGGGCATGGTAAATCGGAACTCGGCGCCGCCGCCGGGCGCCCGCTGCACGGTGATCGTGCCGCCATGGGCCTCGACGAGACCCTTGACGATGAAAAGGCCGAGCCCCGTGCCGCCGCGGCGCCGCCCGTTGCCGCGCCAGAACTGCCGGAAGACGCGCGAGGCCAGCTCGGGTGCGACACCCTCGCCTTGGTCACGCACGGACACGGCAACTCCCCACTCGACAGGCTCTACCACTATCGTCACGGTACCTCGCCCGTGGCGCACCGCGTTTTCCAGCAAGTTTCCGAGGATCTGGTCGATCTTGTCCTGATCGAGCCACATCTCAGGTAGATCGCCGAGCGTCTCCAGGAGGAATCGGTCCTCCGGCTCGCCCGCCGCCACCCGACCCGCGATGATCTTACGCGCCCGCCCGGGGATGTCGACAACCTGGCGGTGGATCTGCAGGCGGCCCGACTCTATGCGGGAGACGTCGAGCAGCTCGGTGATGAGCCGGGTGACCCGGTCGGCGTCGGCGTTGACGGTCTCCAGCATCACGCGCTTCTGGTCGTCGGTGAAGCGGCCCCACTTGGCCAGCAGCGTGGCGGTGAACCCCTTGACGCTGGTCAGCGGGGAGCGCAGCTCGTGGGCCACGGTGGAGACCAGGTCGGCCCGGCTGCGCTCCAGACGGGCGCGCGCCGCCGCGTCGCGCAGGGTGACGACGACGCGGACGACGTCGCCGCCGCGCTCGGGCCTGCGCACGAACCGGGCGGCCACCAGCAGCTCCTGGCCGCCGGAGAGATAGAGCGAGCACTCGGGCTGGCGGCTGCGGGTGCGCAGGCCGCCGTAGGCGTCGAGCCACTTCCACCAGTCGCGGCCGTCGTTGTCACGGAAGGGCAGGACATCGGGAAAGTGCTTTCCGACGATCGCGTGCCGCTCGGCTCCCGTGAGGCGGGACGCGGCGCGATTGATGGCGACCACCCTGCCACGCTCGTCGGCCACGATGACGCCGTCGGGCAGATCATCGACCTCGATCGAACACGCGGCATCGGCGCCCCGTTGGTGGGTTTGTCCGCCGCGCACTATCGCCTCCTCGACCCTACAGGGCCGACAATAGCGGGTTTCCCGTACCGGAAGGCAGCCCTACTCTCCGTGGGGGACCGTCCCGCCGCAGCAGAAATGGGTCCCCGTAGGCCAAAGGGGCCTGTACGGCTGCCAGAGGGCCTACGCGGAGCGCTGGGCCCGTGCCGAGGCATAAAGGCAGACTCCGGCCGCCGTCGCCAGGTTGAGGCTTTCGGCGCGCCCGTAGATGGGAACCCGGACGACCTCGTCGGCAAGCTCCAGGATCTCCTCGGGCAGGCCCCACGCCTCGTTGCCGAAGATCCACGCCGTCGGCCCGCTCAGGTCGACGTCGTCGAGCGTCTTGGTCCCGGCGCCGTCCGCCGCGAGGACGCGCAGTCCCCGCTCCTTGAGATGGCGTACGGCCTCGGCCACGGGGGCGGAGGTGACGACGGGGAGATGGAACAGGCTCCCTGCGCTGGCCCTGACGCACTTGCCGTTGTAGGGGTCCACGGATGCGTCGGTGAACACGACCGCGTCCGCCCCCGCCGCGTCCGCCGTGCGCAGGACCGTGCCGGCGTTGCCGGGGTCGCGTACGTGGGCCAGCACGGCGACCAGGCCGGCGCCCTCGGTGACGCCCTCGGCCAGGGGGACGTGCACGAAGCGGCAGACGGCGAGCAGCCCCTGGGGGGTGACGGTCTGGGCGAGCTCCGCCATGACCTCCCCGCTCGCGGCGTGCACCGGCACACCGGCCTGCCGGGCGGTCTCCACGATGTCGGCGTGCCTGATCTCCGCGTCCGCGGTCGTGAACAGCTCGACGGCGACGCCGGGGAGGGTGAGCGCCTCCCTCACGGCCTGCGGGCCCTCGGCGAGAAAGGAGCGGTCGCGGTCCCTGAAGGCCCGCTTGGTCAGGCGCTTCGCGGCCTTGACGCGCGGAGATCTGATATTGGTCAGCTCGGACCCGGCCACGTATCCCCCTGGTGAGACCCCTGAACCGTGACGGCTCGCGTGAGGCCCGCCACGGTGGAAATGCCGGAAAACAGAGAACGACCCGCTCCGATACAGAACGAGTCGTTCACTGGTGGTGCGTGGGCTCAGCTCGCGACCGGCGCGTTGACGTCGGACGGGAGGGCCTTCCTGGCGGTCTCGGCCAGAGCCGCGAAGGTCTGGCTGTCGTTCACCGCGAGATCGGCGAGGATCTTGCGGTCGACCTCGACACCGGCGGCCTTGAGGCCCTGGATGAACCGGTTGTACGTGATGCCGTTCGCGCGTGCCGCGGCGTTGATGCGCTGGATCCAAAGGCGCCGGAAGGCACCCTTCTTGTCCTTGCGATCACGGTAGGCGTAGGTCAGTGAATGGAGCATCTGCTCCTTGGCCTTGCGGTACAACCGCGACCGCTGACCCCGGTAACCACTCGCCCGCTCGAGGACGACGCGGCGCTTCTTCTTGGCGTTGAGCGCCCGCTTTACGCGTGCCATTGTTCTATCTCCCCGGGGGTTCGGTTACTTGCCGAGCAGCTTCTTGATCTTCTTCGCATCGGCATCGGACAGGACGACCTCAGGCGCGAGACGGCGCGTCCGCGTGGAGGGCTTGTGCTCGTTGTAGTGGGCACGGTTCGCACGCCGGCGAATGATCTTGCCGCTCCCGCTGAGGCGGAACCGCTTCTTCGCACCGCTGTGCGTCTTCATCTTCGGCATGTCAGCCGTCTCTCCCTCAATGGTCCGTGCCGATATCCCGGGTCAAGGTACCCCAGCCAGGAGCATGCCTGGCCGCTCTCCCTGACCCGGTATCGGTGTGTTCTCGCATCCCGCCGAGCTGTCAGGCGGGGCGGGTCACTCCTGCGGTTCCGATGCCGACGCCATGTCGTGGTCGAGGCTCATGTCCTCGCCCTCCGCCGGATCACCGGGGGTTCTCGCGCGAGCCGCGGCCTTCTCGGCCTTGGCCTCGGCCTTCTTCTTGTGCGGCCCGATCACCATGATCATGTTTCGGCCGTCCTGCTTGGGCTGGGACTCGACGAAGCCGAGCTCCGTGACGTCCTCCGCCAGCCTCTGCAGGAGCCGGAAGCCCAGTTCGGGACGGGACTGCTCACGTCCACGGAACATGATCGTGACCTTGACCTTGTCCCCCGCCTTCAGGAACCGCACGACGTGACCCTTCTTGGTCTCGTAGTCATGCGGGTCGATCTTCGGCCGGAGCTTGATCTCCTTGATGATCGTGTGCGCCTGGTTGCGGCGCGCCTCGCGTGCCTTCATGGCGGACTCGTACTTGAACTTGCCGTAGTCCATGAGCTTGCACACGGGCGGACGAGCCGTTGCCGCGACCTCGACCAGGTCGAGGTCGGACTCCTGGGCCAGCTTCAGCGCATCGCCTATGGAGACGATGCCGACCTGCTCGCCGTTCGGGCCCACGAGGCGGACCTCGGGCACGCGAATACGCTCGTTGATGCGGGGCTCAGTGCTGATGGGACCTCCTAGGTACCTGGCATTTATCCGCGTCGGTGCTTGACCGTGATGGGAGGTTCCACGCGAATGCGAAAAGCCCCACACGTCGCGCATGCGGGGCCACCGAGCTCAATGATCGTAAGACCATGAGCTCCCCGGAGGAGTCCGGTAGTGATCCTTGACCCATCGACCCTGCGGTCGAACAGGTGGGAGGAAAACCTCCGCTTGCGCGTCCAGCAGCCATGCCGGACCGATCAAGCAGCAACACTATCACAACGCCGGCTGCCCACCGAATAGTCCTCCGACCCCATTACGATCTGTGATCTATCAGACACGGATGGCGATGACCCCGGTAGGATCGTCGTGCGGATCTAGACAGACTAGATGGAGGTTTACATGGGTCAATGGCAGTTGCAGGCGGCGAAGCAGCGCCTCAGCGAGGTGATCCGCCAGGCTCACGACGAGGGCCCGCAGGTGGTGACCCGCCACGGCGAGGAGGTCGCCGTCATCATCGACATCGCCGAATACCGGCGCCTGCGGCACGGCGCCCCTGACTTCAAGGAGTTCCTCAGGTCATCCCCTCCGTGGGACAAGCTGGAACTCCCACCCAGGGAGCTCCCTCGTGAAGCCGAGCTCGGCCGGTGACCACCGGCTACCTCCTCGACACGAACGTGGTCTCCGAGACACGGAAGCGTGAGCCTGATACGCAGGTCATGGAATGGGTGGAGTCCGTGCACGGCCCCTCGCTCTACCTCAGCACGCTGGTGGTCGGAGAGGTCCGTTACGGGGCCGAGCGGCTCAGGCGGCGCGATTCCCGCCAGGCCGAGTTCATCGACGCGTGGCTCGACGCGCTATACCGCGACTTCCGTGACCGCATCATCCCGGTGACCTCGGAGGTCGCGGAGGAGTGGGGGCGGCTGCGTGCGACCTCACCACTTCCAGCGGTCGACGGTCTCCTGGCGGCCACCGCGCTCGTACGGGGATGGACCCTGGTGACCCGCAATGTGAAGGACGTCGCGGACACCGGGGTGCGGCTGGTCAATCCGTTCGAGCCGCTCGTCTGAGGATCTCGGTCTCGCCGGCGGCCCTTACGGCCTCCACCGGGACCTCCCCCAGGCCCGTGTACAGCTCGACCTGGCGTACGGCCTGGTGGAGCAGCATGGCGAATCCGCCGACGACCGTGCCGCCGGCCGCCCGCACGGCCCGCGCCAGTGGCGTCGGCCATGGGGCGTAGACCACGTCGAACACGGCCGGCACGACCGTGAGCGCCTCGACGTAGGGGTCCGCCGCTCCGGCGGGCAGCGTCGAGACCACGAGGTCCACGTCGAGCGCGGTGTCGAGCTTGTCGAAGGTCTGCACGGTCAGGGCCATGCCGAGCCGCTCGGCGACCTCGGCCGTCTCCCTGGCCCGCGAAGGGTCGCGGGCCACAAGCGTCGCCGCTGAGAGGCCCAGCTCGCGGAGCGCGGCGAGCGAGGAGCCCGCCGTGGCGCCGCCGCCGAGGATCGTCGCCGCCCCGGGAGCCGCCACTCCCGCCTCGGTGAGCGCCTGGACGATGCCGTGCACGTCGGTGTTCTCGCCGTGCCGGGCGCCGTCGCGGAACACCACGGTGTTCACCCCGCCGACCTCGACGGCGAGGTCGGCGATGGTGTCCAGCAGGGGAATCACGGCCCGCTTGAGCGGCATGGTCAGCGACAGCCCGGCCCACTCGGGGCCCATACCCGACAGCAGCCCTGCCAGGCCCTGCTCGTCGCACTCGATCGCGTCGTACCTCCAGCCGCGCAGCCCGAGGGCGTCGTACGCGGCCCGGTGCAGGCACGGCGAGAGGGAGTGCGCGATGGGCGAGCCCAGCACGGCGGCACGCCGCTCCATCAGCCCGCCCTGTGGTTCTGGTTGAACTCCTCGGCCAGCTTGAAGAACTCCGTTTCGGAGTCGGTGAACTTGGTGATGCCGCGCTTCGGGTCGGTGGTGACGAAGAACAGCCAGGTGCCGTCGGCGGGCTTCAGCGCCGCCTCGATGGCGTGGTCGCCGGGGTTGCCGATCGGGCCCGGCGGCAGGCCGAGGCGCGCGTAGGTGTTGTACGGCGAGGTGCTCTTGATCTCCTCGTGGGTGGCGGCGATGCCGAACTTGTTCAGCCCGTACATGACCGTGCTGTCCATCTGGAGCTTCATCTGCGGCGTGCGGTTCAGCCGGTTGTAGATCACCCGCGCGACCTTGGGCATGTCGCGCACGTTGCCGGACTCCGCCTGCACGATGCTGGCGATCGTCATGATCTCCAGCGGCGTTCGGCCCACCCGCCTGGCGCCCGCCACGAGGGCGGCGTCGTCGGCCGCGCGCTTGTAGCGCGCCACCATCGCGG